>CAZJVX010000028.1:0-13959 GCA_964549345.1 uncultured Flavobacteriales bacterium
CCAACTGCATGCTCTGCTCCACCTACGTATAAATCAACTTGTCTCCAATAATTTAATTTTTCTTCCGATGCTAATTTTTTATTGTTTTTAGGGTCCATATAACGTAAAAAGTACCAAGATGACCCAGCCCAACCAGGCATAGTGTTTAGCTCCATCTGATCACCTAAAAACACGTTCCAGTCTGCTCTTTTTGCCCTACCTAAAGGGGGCCTTCCATCTTTTGTGGGTAAATATTTATCTACTTTAGGTAGTAAAACCTGTTTGTCTTTAACAGGGTAGGGTGTCGTATTTTTATAAAATATCGGAAAGGGTTCTCCCCAATATCGTTGTCTAGAAAAAATAGCATCTCTCAGTCTAAAATTAACTTTTTTAATTGCTTTCTTTTTTTGTATTAAGGTGGTTGTAATAACATCTGTAGCATCACCATAGTTTAATCCCTCAATTTTAGGAGAATTAATGTATTCTATGTCTTTTTCCACATATGCATTGGAATCTAAGGAAACTCCTTTAAAGATGTTTTTAATTTCAATATTAAACTGCTTGGCAAAATCGTAATCTCTTTGGTCCCCTGCCGGTACGGCCATAACTGCTCCTGTTCCATATCCGTGAAGGACGTATTCACTAATCCAAATGGATATTTTTTCATTATTTATGGGATTTAATGCGTAAGCACCCGTGAAAACACCTGTTGGATTTCCCACATTAGATTGTCTCTCTCTTTCGTTTTTCTTAGAAACGATGTCTAAATACGAAAGTACATCGCTTCTATATTTGTCCGTGGTTATTTGTTGAACCAAATAATGTTCTGGTGCTAGTGTCATAAAACTCACACCGTAAATTGTATCTGGACGTGTTGTGAAAACTTGTATGTTTTGTTGTTGACCTTCTATTTTAAAGTCAATTAGTAAGCCTTCCGATCTTCCTATCCAGTTGCGTTGTTGTTCTTTCAAAGAGGGAGTAAAATCAACTTGCTCAAGTCCGTCTAATAATCGTTGAGCATAAGAAGAAATTCTTAAACTCCACTGCATCATTTCCTTTTGTTCAACAGGATAGCCACCTCTTTCCGAAACACCGTCTTTTACTTCATCGTTTGCCAATACCGTTCCCAACTCAGGACACCAGTTAACTTGGCTCATCGAAAGGTATGCTAAACGAAAATTCATAAGTACTTTTTCTTTCTTTTCAGTAGAATACGCTTTCCATTGTTTAGAAGAAAAAACTAGCGTTTCTGTTTCTGAAGCTCTTAAATTCTGAGTGCCTTTCCTTTCTAAATGAGAAACAAGCACAGAAATGGGTTTGGCTTTATTTTCTGCCAAATCATACCAAGATTCAAATAATTGTAAAAAAATCCATTGTGTCCATTTATAATATGAAGGGTCAGAGGTTCTAATTTCTCTATCCCAATCAAATGAAAAACCAAGCCTATCTAGTTGCTGCCTATATCTATTGATGTTTTTTTCCGTAGTTAGGGCAGGATGTTGACCTGTTTGGATAGCATATTGTTCTGCTGGAAGACCAAAGGAATCATAACCCATAGGATGTAATACATTATAACCTTGATGTTTTTTGAAACGAGCAAAAATATCAGAAGCAATATATCCTAGAGGATGACCTACGTGAAGTCCCTCACCTGAGGGGTACGGAAACATATCTAACACATAGTACTTTTTTTTATTTAGATCTTCTTTAACTGAAAATGTTTTTTCCTTCCTCCAAAATGATTGCCATTTTGATTCTATTTCTTTCGGATTATAAGTGGTCATTTTTCATTTTTAGCGAACAAAAGTACATTTATTATATCATTAGTTGTTTTTGTTTTTTTCGATTACCACCACAAACTCACCCTTTATTGCTATAGATGAAAAAATTTGATACATTTCTTTTGCAGTACCTCGAAAATGATTCTCATGGAGTTTTGTAATCTCCTTAGATATGCATATTTGCCTTTCTTCTCCATAGTAAAGCGCAATTTCCTTTATTAATTTTAATAATCTATGCGGTGATTCGTAAAGAACTTGTGTGAAATTCTGTTGTGCAATTTCTTTTAGTTTTTTTTGTCTGCCTTTCTTGTGGGGTAAAAAACCAACAAATAAAAATTCGTTAGAAGGGAAACCGGATTGTACCAAAGCAGGAATTAATGCAGTGGGCCCGGGTAAACAGTAAACAGCAATATTTCTTTCAATTGCTTTAGTCACTAGTAAGTATCCTGGATCGCTTATTCCTGGCGTTCCTGCATCAGAAACCAACGAAACAACCTGATCATCATCCAATAAGTTTTCAATTATTTTGTCTACCACAAAGTGTTCGTTGTGTTGATGATAAGGGTATAATTTCTGGTTGATATTATAATGAATCAATAATTTCTTTGATGTTCTGGTATCTTCAGCAAAAATTTTATTGGATTTTTTAAGCACATCGATAGCTCTATAGGTAATATCACCTAAATTTCCTATAGGTGTTGGTATGATGTAAATAGTAGACATTTATTTATTTCAGTGTGTAATGTAAAAAACCCCTCTTTGTTAAATTAGAATATTCCGTTGTATTTGGAGAGTAAGAAAAGGTATTTTCTTTTTCAACGGCAATAAACTTTTCCTTTTCTATTAAAAGGATCATTTTGTGGTTTTGTTTTTTATCAAAATGGAAAAAACTAAATTCAGGGACTCCGTCCTCATCAATATCGCTTACTATAATCTTTTGGTTTTTTTTGTGGTTTTCAATTTTTTCGGTGTGAATATTGATTACATTATTGTTTTTCAACAGATACCAACAATCATATTGATTTACATATTTTGTCCTAACAATTATGTAGTTATCTTCCTTTGTTTCAACCCTATAAGTACCTATGAATTCTCCTCTCACTTCTAAATGATTTTTATAAATAAAGGGTTCAAGATGAAAACCATGATTTTCTACTTTTGGATAAATAAATCTTGTTTGATATATCGAATGATTGTCTTTTCTAAGCTCAATGTCCATTTCTTTATGATTAAATTTTCTTTTCTGACTATTTAAGTCAAAAAATATATAATTATCATAATTTGAAGAATTTATTCTCATAACAAGAGAAGTGTCTTGATTTGAGATGTTCAGATTCCATACGTGTTCTCCTAAAAAACTTTCAGTATTTCCGATACATAAAATACCATAATTTGATAATGATATACTTAGTTCTTGACCGAATGTACAAATTGGAATAAAGAATAACAGTAATTTATAATGTATTATTAACTTCATTTAACTTTAAATCCGTCTCTTTTTATTTCTACCCCTCTTTTAAATAAATACGTTACTAAAACATTTCCATTATCATCAAACTTCTTCCATTCTCCCTGTTTTTCTCCGTTTTCATATTTCCCTATTTCTTTTATAGCACCGTTAGGATGATAATAAATATGTTCTCCAACAGGTATATCATTTAAAAATTCACCAATAAACATCTTCTTGTTCGAACTTAAATAAGTCATTTCCCATGTTCCACTTTTCATATCAGAAATATAAGCGCCTTGTTCTTTGTAATCATTAATCTCATAGAACCAGATGCCTTCTTTTAACCCATATAAATATTCACCTTTAGTGATCAAATTTCCTAAGCTGTCATACTCCGTAGCTAATCCGTTTATACTGCCATTTTCATAAAATTCATTCCTCCATAATTGTTTATTTTCATACCACCAGTTCCACTCTCCTATTGGTTTACCTTTATTGTATGAACCTTGTTGTTGAATTTGCCCATTTTTATAGAAAAAAATCCATTCTTTATCTTTTTTATTAGAAAAAAATGAGCCCTTTTTGACTATATTATTTTTATCATTATAATAAACCCATTCTCCTGTTTTTAGATTTAATGAATCATACATTCCTGTATACACTAGGTGATTATTGGTGTAAAATTCATAAAGTATAACTTGGTTTGTACTGTCATATACTTTAAACAATCCTTGCTTTTGATTTTTAAAAATGATTCCTTCCCTTTTTTTGTTACTATCCATTTTTTCTACGGAGAGTGATACGGATAAATTCATTTTTTTATCAGATTCTTTTCCATCTTTAAAATTCTCTATTTTTTTGATCCCTCCCTTTTTGGTATATATTTTCGAAATCCCATTTAGGACACCATGATTATAATTTTCTTCTTTTTTAATCTGAAAATTTGAAAAAAAAGTAATCCACTTTCCATGTTTTTCCCCATTATTATCGTATTGATTTATTGATGTTTGATCTACTAGTAAACCCATATTATATTCAAATATGTTTATTACTCTTCCTGTAGTATCGTATTCATATGCTTTTCCATCTTTTTGGTTATTGCTGTAAATGTTAATCAGCTTTATTACGCTGTCTAAATTATGGTAATAGATGAATTCTTTGCCTTCCTTAACTCCATTGGCAAATGTTGAAATTTTAATTAATCCATTAGAATCGTACTTTATTTGCTCTCCATCTCTTTTTCCAAAAAGATAATTTTCGCTCATTATTTTATTGCCTAGTGTATCAAAAAAAATCCAATTTCCTTCTAGCTTGTTATTCTTCCAAAAACCAATCGATTTTTTTTTCCCATTTAAATGATAATTTGTCCATCGACCGGCTGGTAGATTATTTAATAAATAGCCTTCACTGCTAATATTTCCGTTGGGATAATAAAATTTTTGAAACAAAGAATCTTGACTGAAAGTTATCTTATTCAACAACACATATAGAAATAATATATTTATATATAATATATATTTTATTATTAGCTTGTTGAAACCGTTCATAAATATTAAATAGAAAATTAGGATTTATTAGTATTCAATACTAATAAACAAGTTATTAACACATTGAAATGCACTTTACAGATTGTTATTAAGAATAATAAAATTCAAAAATAATTATTTTCACTATAAATTATTAGTAACTAATATTCTTAATTACTTAGATTTAATATCAATAAGAGGTTTATATGTTTCTTATAAATAACGTTTAATTTTTAATAGATTTAAAAACTATTTTATAACGTATTTATATTTTTAAAGTGCAAGAAAAAGATATAAGTATTTTACATTGTTTTATTAACACTTTTGTAACATGGTAATAGCAATCGCATCAGACCACGCGGGTTATGAACTTAAACGTCAGTTAAAAGAATTTTTTGTTAAAATTAACTTCATTGATGTAGGCACTTTTTCAGAAGAAAGTGTTGACTACCCAGACTATGCACATAAGGCTATTGAACAATATAACCAAGGAACATGTGAAAAAGTAATATTAATTTGTGGTTCTGGTAACGGTATACAAATGACAGCAAATAAATATAAAAATATAAGATGCGGTTTATGTTGGGATCCTGAAATAGCACAATTAGCAAGATCTCATAACAATGTTAATGTAATAGCCATGCCAGCTAGATATATTTCTTTTAATACAGCTAAAGAAATAGTAAAGGCCTTTTTAGAAACTCCCTTTGAAGGTGGGAGACACCAAAAAAGAATAGATAAAATCAATTATGATTAATAAAATAATTTATGTTTTTTTTGTCTTGTCTTTCACTTCTTGTTCAGTGTTAAAACCAGATTCTTATATGTTAAAGTCATCACACGGTACGGCATTAGAATATATAAATTTAATTTCTTCAACTTTTTTAGAAAAACACTTATCTACACTTGCTTCTGATGAGTTTGAAGGAAGGGAAACCACTAAAAAAGGACAAAAGTTAGCAGCAGCATATTTAAAAAACTTTTTAATCGAGATGAATATACAAAGTGCATATGATTCGACTTATTTTCAGCAATTTCCAGTAGACGTTTCAGATTTTAATAACGTCAAATTATTTGTAAACAATGAACAATTATCATTCATTGATCAATTTTATTCTTTTGGTAACCCCATTAATAAATCTGTTTCAAAGTTGGATTTAGTAGACGTTGATCATGGTATAATTACCACGACTTTTGATGACTACGAAGGTAAAGATGTAAATGGTAAAATAGCACTTATGAGTGAAGGAACAAAAAGTAAAAACGACCCTTTAAATCAAGGAAATTGGAGAACCAAATTGAAATCTGCTGAAGAAAAAGGAGCAGAAGCTATTATTATAAAAACAGAAGACTATAATCATAAGGACCTTAGAATAAAGGATTATTTACGTAATCCCACTATGAAAATGCATAACAATAGAAATAGTAAGCCCCACATTCCTGTATTTATTGCGGACAACAATATATTTAAAGAAGACTCTATTTATCAAGTTTCCTTTTCTTCGATGGTAACCGAAAGCAAAACAGCTGAAAATGTTGTTAGCTATATTCCCGGCAAATCAAATGAAACGATTGTTATATCTGCTCATTATGATCATATTGGATTTGACAGAGGAGAAGTTTGTAATGGTGCAGATGATGACGGATCAGGAACAGTTGCGCTTATGAATATAGCAAAAGCTTTTCAAGTTGCTTACGAGGATGGAAAAATCCCCGAGAGAAATATTGTTTTTTTAATGGTTTCTGGCGAAGAAAAAGGTCTTTTTGGCTCACAATTCTACACAGAAAATCCAATTTTCGACTTAGATAAAACGATGGTTAATTTAAACATTGATATGGTTGGAAGACAAGATACTGTTCAAAAAGACAACAATTATATTTACCTAATAGGGTCTGATAAAATAAGTAAAGATTTACATGTTATAAACGAACAAGTTAATCATAGGCACATTAAATTTAGGTTGGACTATACTTACAATAAAGATGATGACCCCAATCGTTTTTATTATCGTTCAGATCATTATAATTTTGCAAAAAAAAATATTCCTGTAATCTTTTATTTTGGTGGGTTACATGAAGATTATCATAAACCGACAGATGAAGTAGACAAAATTGATTTTAACAAATTAGAAAAAGTAACACAATATGTTTTTCTAACGGCTTGGGAGTTAGCTTATAGAAAACAAGTAATTAAAAAATAGTGGAGAAGGTTATATTAGTAGATAAGTCAGATAATCCCATAGGTGAAATGGAAAAACAGGAAGCCCATGTAAAAGGACTCTTACACCGGGCATTTTCTATTTTTATTTTCAATGATAAAGAGGAAATATTACTACATCAGAGAGCACATCATAAATATCATTCAGGAGGTCTTTGGACCAACACATGTTGTAGTCACCCTAGACCAGGAGAACACACACATGATGCAGCAAACAGAAGATTAATGGAGGAAATGGGCATGGTTTGTACATTAAAAGAGCAATTTAGTTTCATCTATAAGGCCAAATTGGATAATGATCTTTTTGAACATGAATTAGATCATGTTTTTTTTGGAAAATCTAGCGAAAAACCTGTACCCAATAATGATGAAGTAGCAGATTATAAGTACTTGTCTATTAAAGCAATACAACAAGACCTTATTAACAACCCAAAGCGATATACAGCTTGGTTCAAAATATGCTTTGATGAGGTTGTACAAAATTACCACCTTGAATATTGATTTATCCCACCAAAAGGTAGCAGTTCTTGGCGCTGGAAGCTGGGGTACAGCAATCGTATCAATAATCACAGAAAATAATAACGTATCATGGTGGGTTAGAAGAGAAAATCAAAAAACAACCATAATAAAGGAACAAAAAAATACAGCGTATTTACCCAACCTAGTTCTTAAAACAAGTAGGATCAATATTTATTCCTCATTAGAAAAAATTATATTAGACTCTGATATTTTAATAATAGCTATACCTTCAGAATATTTAGAGTTAAACCTTGAGCCTGTCAAACATTTATTTACTGGAAAGATCGTGCTTTCAGCAGTAAAAGGGGTTTTACCTAATCTTAATTTAACCCCATTTCAGTACTTTAAAACAATACCAAATATAGATTATGGTGTTATTTCTGGTCCTTGCCACGCAGAAGAAGTAGCACAAAGGAAGAAGAGTTACCTAACCATATCCTTCAAAGAAATAGACCAAGCAGATAAAATTTTACCCTTATTTTATTGTAATTATATCAATGCAAAATCCTCAAATGATATTTTAGGAACAGAATTAGCGGCTATTTTAAAAAATATTTACGCTCTCATTACGGGAGTTTGTAATGGACTCGGTTACGGAGACAATTTTCTAGCAGTAATTATTACGGCATCCACAAATGAGATGAAGCGGCTATTATCTTCATTAGATCAACAGGAAAGAAGCATTTCAAAATCAGCCTATTTAGGAGATTTACTCGTTACTTGTTATTCGTTACACAGCAGAAACAGAAGATTCGGTTCACACATAGGTAAAGGCTTAACCGTTGATGAAACGAAATCTGAAATGAAAATGGTAGCAGAAGGGTATAATGCCACCAAATGTATTTACCATATACTGCATCAAAGACAATTGATACAACAAGCACCCATTGTCAAAGCGGCTTATGATATTCTATACAACACATCAAATCCTAAGACCACTATTAAGGCACTATCATCTTTAATTCACTGAAAATCAACAACTTAACAAAAAACTAATTTAAAAGCTTCTCATGAGGTTTTATCGTTTTTTAATCAACTTATATAGTAAACAACTAAAAACCCCCTTAGAAGAGCTAATTTTTAATTAAATAAGCCAAGCTAGAGTATTCAGAAGTTTTCTTTGCCTTTCTATTGGACATCACACCACTTTTTAGTCCGAATAAGAATGAGTTGCCTTTTTTCTTAGCACTCAAAAGACTAATGTAATACGCATCAAAGAACAAAGGCTTCGTGCTTAGTGATTTGAATGACAAAGTGTTAACTAAGTCTTTTATATTATTCTGAGAGAAATGTGATAAATGAATGGGAACATCATAAGCTACCCAATTTTCTTTAAAGATTTGAGCATCAAACGAGTTGTGGTTTGGTAAACCTAAAATCAATAATCCATTCTCATTTAATAGTTCCTTCAAGCGTCTTAACAATAACTTAAAATCTTTAATGTGTTCTAACACATGCCATAACGTAATGACGTCAAATTTTTCTTTTTTAGATTCAACTTCTTCAAGTTCTTCTAGGATAGATAAATTAAAATTCCTTTTACCCATATTTCTTGCACCATCATCTTTTTCTACTCCTCGACAGTGCATTCCTTTTTGATTACAATAGTTTAAAAAGTCTCCAGTGCCACAACCAAAATCCAATAAGGATATATTATTTACTTGTGCAAGGTTTTTCTTAATTAACCTGTATTTATACCCAAACTGATAGTTCCTAACAATGTGATAAACTTTGTTAAATAACCCTTTTTTTGATGATGTATGTGATATATAATGATCGCTTATATAGTATTTATGAATGGTATCACCAGTGGGCCTTGGGTTAGTGAATTTAAATAAACAAACATTACAGGAGCTAATATCAAAAACATCATTACTGTAGTTATGATCTACACAGCTTAAATGATGGGTGAACTCTTTATGACCACATAAAGGACATGTTACTACTTTTTCTAATTTGTGTTTCACGTGGAACGTCTAGCGGCCTAAATATACTAGAAGAATAGAAATATCAGACGGTTTAATACCGCTTATTCTAGATGCCTGGCCAATGTTTATAGGCTTTACTTTATTTAACTTTTCTTTAGACTCATTTGAAAGAGAAGAAAACTTATCGTAGTTAATATCATCAGGGATTTCTACATACTCCAGTTTCTTAATCTTGTCCGCCAAATCTTTCTCTCTATCAATATATCCTTTATATTTAATGTCTATTTCTACTTGCTCTAAACACTCCTTTTTATACTTTAATGTGTTAGAGAAATCCGCCAGATCAACATGTGTCTCTAACACGTCATTAATCTTAACGAAGGGCCTAGAAATTATCGATGGAGCTTTTACTTTTTGCTTAATAGTATTTGAACTTTTTTCTTTTAATATTGGATTGATTTTTTCAGGCACAACAGAAAGTTTTCTCACAAAAGTGGATAAACGCTGAGTTTCCTTAATTTTCTCTAAAGTAGATTCATACTTTTCTTTTGATAATAATCCGATGTCAAACGCCTTTTGGTGGAGCCTTAGATCTGCATTGTCTTGTCTTAATAAAATTCTGTATTCTGCTCTTGACGTAAACATTCGATAAGGCTCTTTAGTGCCTTTTGTTATTAAATCATCAATTAGAACCCCAATGTATGCTTCATCTCTTGTCAAAATAAGAGGATCTTTATTTTTAATTTTTAGATGAGCATTTATACCAGCTATAATTCCTTGTCCAGCAGCCTCTTCATAACCTGTTGTGCCATTTATTTGTCCACTAAAAAATAAATTTTGAATAAGTTTTGTTTCCAAAGAATGCTTTAATTGGGTAGGTGGAAAATAATCGTATTCCACCGCATATCCTGGCCTAAACATTTTTGCTTTTTCAAACCCAGGAATACTTCTTAGCCCCTCAAGCTGTATTTCTTCAGGTAAGCTTGATGAAAATCCGTTGATGTAATACTCAATGGTGTTCCAACCCTCTGGCTCAGCAAATATTTGATGCCTTGGCCTATGTGAAAAACGATTAATCTTATCCTCTATGGAAGGGCAGTATCTAGGGCCTATACTGTTAATTGTTCCGTTAAACAACGGACTTCTTGAAAAGCCGCTTTTTAAGATTTCATGAGTTTTTTCATTGGTATATGTAATAAAACAAGATCGCTGATTTTTTAGGGGTTGAGTTCGGTTGTAATATGAAAATTTTCCTGGACTATCATCACCAGGTTGCTCCTCCATAACACTAAAATCAATACTTCTTCCGTCTACTCGCGGAGGGGTTCCTGTTTTCATTCTCCCTGATTCAAAACCTAAGCTTTCTAGTTGTGCTGTAATTCCTTTTACTGCTCTATCTCCCATTCTACCTCCACCAAACGTCTTATCACCTAAGTGTATTGTACCGTTTAAAAAAGTTCCACTATTTAATATCACCGCTTTAGTCTCAACCTCAATACCCATACTTGTTCTGACCCCAACAACTCTTCCAGATTTCACTACAATTTCATTTACCACGTCTTGCCAAAAGTCTAGATTAGGAGTCTGTTCTAATGTTTCTCTCCAGGTTCTGCTAAACAACATTCTATCGCATTGTGCTCTTGGACTCCACATAGCAGGCCCCTTCGATTTATTTAATAATTTAAACTGAATACTGCTTTTATCTGTAACTATACCCGTCCAACCACCCAACGCGTCAATCTCTCTTACAATTTGCCCTTTCGCTATCCCACCTATGGCTGGATTACAGCTCATTTGCCCTATTGTTTCCATGTTCATGGTAATCATCAACACTTTCGAACCTAATTGAGCAGCAGCAGCAGCAGCCTCATTACCAGCGTGTCCTGCACCAACAACAACAATATCGTATTTTTTCAGCATAATGTTTCACGTGAAACAAAAGGCAAGTGTTTGATTATCAAACTATTAAGCTTAAATAGCGATTTTCCTTTTGTCTCATTTCCTTTTGTTCATTTGATGTCTTGTCATTAAATCCACACAAATGTAAAACACCATGTATTATGACACGAAACAATTCTATATTAAAATTCTCATTAAATGCGCTTGCATTATCTTTTACTCTGTCCACAGAGATAAATAAGTCGCCATTTAAATTCTTCTCTATATTATAATTAAACGTAATAATATCCGTGTAATAATCGTGATTTAAGTGTTTTTTATTTATATGAAGAAGGTATTCATCACTGCAAAAGATTATGGATAGTTCTCCCAATTTGTACCCAAGATCATCAACACAAGATGAAAGCCAAGAAGAAATTTGAGTTGTATTTATTGAAGGAGACACCCCTTCATTATGAAATGTAATAGCCAATAGCTGTTTATATGGAAAATTTTAATTGAACCACATTACCATTGTCTATGAAATTAACTTCATCAGCTAAATGATTCATTAGGAAAATGCCTCTACCCTGTGGTTTTTCTAAATTTTCTGGGCTTGTAGGATCTGGTAAATCATTAAAATCAAAACCAGTTCCCTCATCAAAAATAGTGAATGTAATTGTTTGATTTTCAATATTATATTCAATATCTGTCTTTTTGTTAGCCATGTTTTTGTTCCCATGAATAATGGCGTTGTTTACCGCCTCAGTAATCGCAATGAGAACATTTCCGTATTGCTCTACAGAAATTTGATATAAATCGCACAGTTTGTTAATCCACTCTTCTAAGACCAACAGACTTTTTGATTCAGAGGCTAAAGAAATTTTATCGGCTACAGGCTCCACAGTACTTATCATATTCCGTCCATGTTTTTAAAGTACTCATTTACTTTATTTTTATAATAAGGTTTCAAATTTGGAGGAATAGTTTTTAACATCTCTGTTTCTTTTTTCTTTTGCTCTAAATATTCCTTGTAGAGGGAGTTGTTTTTTTCTTTAATATCTTCTTTTCCCTCTTTTGACTCTCGTTTTTCATCATTTTCCTGCTCTTTCATGGCCTTGTCCATTTCAAGCAACTTAACTTTAATTTCTTCTTGTCTCAATAAGCTTTCTTGGCTGAGCTTATCATTAATTATTTCATTTTCTATTTCTTCGACATCTTTAATGAGCTTCTTAAGGCCATTCCCTTTGCCAGAACCATCTTTATTAAGTTCCTGGGCCATTTCCATTAATTCTTTTTTAATAGCGGCTTGTTCGGCAGCCATTCGTCCAAGCTGTTCAAATCCACTTCCTTTTTGTCCACCACCTTTTTTATTTCCCTTTTCTTTCAAGTATTTTTTCATGGCTTCAATCTGTTTTTGCAATTGACCCGCATTTTGAGGCAATGATTTTCCGGGACTTTTCCCTTTTCCTCCAGGTTTATTACACTGGCCCGAACCTGGCATTCCTTGTTGCATTTGATTTAGGATTTCACTTAATAATAGTCCTAATTCATTGGTATGCATTACAACAGATTGTTGTTCTTTTTTGGCTTGATTATTTTTTCTCTCGGTAAGATCCTTTATGCTCTTTTTTAATCCTCTTTTGATGTATTGCACTTCTTTATTTATTTTATTACTAATCATGAGTTGTCTCATAGCAAGGGCGTCAAGGGAGTCCTCAATGATTAATATTTCATCACTTAATTTTCTTTGTTCTTGGCCAATATTTACAAACTTAGGGTCTTGCATGTTGGTCGTCCTTAATTTGTTAAGTAAATCTTCTTGATTTAAAGAGAATTCCACAAGCTGTTCAAGGAGTAATCTAATGGTCTCCATATCTTCTTGTTCTTGTTGATTTTTGTTTTGTAGACCCTCTAATTGTTGAGCTAATTCTCCTAATTGTTTTTTGGTGTCTTGTTGACTTTTAGATGCTTTTTTAAGCTTATTATCCTTTAATTCATTCACACTGTTTTTAAGAGATTCATTAATTTCTTCTTCTTTTTCCTCCGTATTTAAATCTTCTGGATTTTCTAAGCCTTGGTTTTTTTCCTGTAATTCCATCAGATCAGATTGAATTTCATGAAAATCTTCTTTTATTTTTTCTTGTTCTTGCGTCTTTTTAAACAGGGATTCCTCTTTATTTTCGGTTTGTTTATTTAATTCATCTTGTTTGCGGATTAAATCTTCAATTTCTTGTTTTATCTCATTGGCTTTTTCTTGCATAGCCAACTTTTTAAAGTGCTCTATTGCTCGATCTAGCTCTTTTAACATATTCTCTTGTGAGAACTCAATGTCTTCCATTTGATCCAACACTTTGTCTTTGTTCATTTCCTCCACCAACTTATTCAATTCGTCATACATTTTTTTCATTTCATCAGACATGATTTCATCCATCATTTTCTGCAAAAGCTCTTGTTTCTTTTGTATTTCTTTTTCTTTTTTAAAGGGATCAAAAGCCAATTTTTTTTCTAAGTCGTCTTTAAATTTCTCTAAATCAAAAGCCAATTTTTTCTGTTTTTTCATTAATTGTTTTAATTGGTTCTGATTGTTCCAATCCATTTTCTTTTTGTCCAATAGAGAAGATTTTATTTCCTTCATTTCTTGTTGAATGGATTTAAACTCGGATGACAACGATTTTAA
>CAZJVX010000029.1:0-13885 GCA_964549345.1 uncultured Flavobacteriales bacterium
TTATTGCTTATTGGTTTCACCGTTTAAGTCATCAAGTTAATTTTCTTTGGGCAGCCCATATTGTCCATCATCAAAGTGAAGAACTGAATATCACCACTGTCTTTAGAGTGTCTTTTTTTGCAGTAGTTTTTAGAGCCTTGTTTTTTGTTTGGATGGCTTTAGCTGGTTTTGATGTTTTTACCATTGTAACAACATCTCTCGTTCTAGGAATTTATCAATTATTTACCCATTCTAGAGTCATCGGAAAACTTGGAATATTAGAGTATTTTTTAACAACGCCCTCACATCATAGGGTTCATCACGGGAGAAATGAAAAATATATGGATAAAAATTATGCCCATATATTTATTTTTTGGGATAGAATATTTGGCACTTTTAAGGGAGAAGAAGAAGAACCTGATTATGGTATAACATCTGGTTTTGTTAACTCAAGTGCCTACAATGCTACCTTTTCATATTGGAAAAATCTGATTAAAAGAGCTAAAAAAGCTGAAAAATTAAAAGATAAGTTTACCATATTTTTGATGGGTCCTAGATGGACGCCTCAAAATGTAAATCATCTTGAACCTGTTTTTGCGACAAATGACAACGGAATTAGGGAAAAACCTGTATTTCCTATCTCCAGAAGCAGAAAGTGGTTTACCGTTTTTAGCACTATTCCAACTTTTTCAGCTTTTATTGGATTGATGAGTATAAAATCTAATTTAGGCGCTAATCTTACATTTCTCGACCTTATACTGAATCCGATGATTTTAGCACTATTGTTTGTTGTGCTTATTTCTGTTTTCGTACATTCTAGTGTTTTGAATCATAAAAAAAATGCATTCTATTTTGAACTGTTAAGGCAATTTTTATTGCCTGTTGCTGTTTTTTTAGGTTTTATCAAATCACCTGAAATTAGTATTATACTTAGTTTGTGTATCCCTTACATGATCTTTTTATCTATATGGACATTGATCATAATAAGTAAATCTAAAAAAGGGGGTGAGCCCTTATCTGGATATCAATTAGATCAAAATTAGTTTGGATTCAAATACCTCTATACTAAATCCATCCATTTGGATTGGTGAATTTGAAATTGCTGAACCTGTCACCTCTTCAACAGATTTATTAGTTGCATTAGTTAGTCTAATCGGCTTTATTTTGTTAATAAGGGCAACGCCTAATCAAAGAACCGACTTGCACTCTTATTTTAAGTTTTATTTTTTCTTTTTCTTTTTAGGTATGCTGTCAGCTGCTCTTTTTGGGCATGCATTTAAAACACATATCAATCCAAATTTTAAAGTTATAGGTTGGTCAGCTAGCTTACTTGCTCAATTGTTCTTGTGTTTAGGTTCTTTATTTTCTGCTCAAAATTTGATAAATATAAAATGGTTCAATATAATTAGGTATAGTTTATATATCCAATGTATAATCTATTTATTTTTTGTTATTAAAACAGCAAATTTTACTCTAACTCAAATAGCCTTAGCGGTCATGCTTTTGGGGTTTGCACTTCCGTTGAATATACTTGCATACCGTAAAACAAAATCAAATGGAAATTTATGGCTTTTATTAGCTATCAATTTAGCCATATTTACCGGATTCATGTTCAATTTAAAGTTGAGCTTTAGTAAATGGTTTAATTACCACGATATAAGTCATACGTTAATGTCTATAGTAACATGCTTTGTTGTTATCGGAGCTACCAAGTTGAGTATTAATAAAGAAAGTTAAGTTTTTTGTGGATTTTGTCTTATCAAATAGACTCCCGCGAAAATAACAAAGCAGAAAATTGCTTCAAAAATAGAAAAACCTTCTCCATCAATTATTCCCCAAATAATGGCAACAATTGGAATTAAATAGGTGACAGAAGAAGCAAATACAGAAGAAGTTTCTTTGATCAATAAATTGAATAGCCAAACTGCAAACCCAGTTCCTATTACACCTAATAGTGTGATATAAATTAAATTAATTTGGTTGGTATCGTTATATATGATTTGATTAAAAAATTCAGTTTGGTATACCAATAATACGCCAGATATAGGCCCAATTATAAAAAATGAAACACCTGTAATTAGTACAGCACTAATGTTACTTAAATAAATTTTTATAATATTTAGATTAAGTGCATAACATGCTGATCCAGCTAAAGGGAGAAGGGAATATATTAGCGCATTAAGGCTTAAGTCACCACCATTTGCGGTTATAATTAATCCTATTGCACCAACTAGACCTGTAACAACTCCAATAAAAGTTTTGAGAGTAAATTTTTGATTAAAAAGAAGAGTTCCAAATAAGATTGTAAAAAGAGGTGTAATGGAATTTAAAATCCCGTTTAATGAACTATCTATAAAGGTTTGAGCTTTAATAAATAAAAAATAGGGGATAGCATTACCAATAAGACCAGTCAAAGATATTATAAGAAAGTCTTTTTTGCTCAATGAAGTAAATTTCTTAATACAGAAAGGGATGAATACAATAAAAACAACGAGAATTCTGTAGAGTGTTATTTCAAAAGCAGTGTAGCTTCTGAGTCCTTTTTTCATTAATATAAATGAGCTACCCCAAATTATGGCTAGAATCACAAGTATTAAAACTTGATTTATCCTCTTAGAAAGATCAATCACGGAATAATTAAATGGTTTCGAAAAGTAAAGAGGACGACTTTCTTACTTTTTTTTGTTCCTGAGTTAGATCTGAATTTGACCTATATCCAACTGCAGCAATAACAGCCGCATTCATGTGCCTGCTATTAAGATCTAAAATTGAATTATAATCTTCGGCCTTAAAACCCTCAATTGGACATGAATCTATTTGCAGGGTAGCACATGCTGTCATTAAATGTGCCAGTGCTATGTAAACTTGATTTGTAGTCCAAATACTTGTTTCTTTGGGCTCTTTTTTAAGTAAATTATTTTTTAGAAATGAGCCGTATCCCTGCAGTTCATTGACTGGATGTTTGTTGACTTTAGATTTCGTATTAATAAAAAGATCAATATCTGTTTCCAACACTTTTGTGTAATTACAAAAAACGAATAGATGAGAACAATCTATGATTTGACTTTGATTATAAGAGGAACCCACTAATTTTTCTTTTAACTCTTGATCTTCAATAATGATTACCTTAAATAGTTGTAATCCGTAGGATGATGGAGCTAGTCTGACAGCTTCTTTTATAAGCTCCAGGTCAGATGGTGCAACTTTCTTTTTTGCATTAAATTTCTTAGTTGCGTACCTCCAATTATAGTAATTAACAATATCCATGGGATCAAATAAAAACAAATTTTACTTTGATCTCAATTATTGTTTATTCTTTATGCCTTTTACTAAAACTAACTCAATGATTTCTTGTGCTTCGATTGCTTTCGTAATTCTGAATGCACTTTTTGTATAATTATTTATCAGCGTGATCATTTTTTGGTACATATCTTCCTCTAACTCATAAATATGAACACAACCTAACAGATTCTGAATTAATTCGTCTTGAATTTGCTGAATATGCTTTTTTAATGTTTCTAGTTCTTCAGATGGGTTTTTCATTTTTTAAGATAAAGTGTGGTGTCATTAAAACCATTATTTTTTATAAAAGTTTTCCATTTCATTTCACTTTTAGAGAGTAAATAATAGGGTCTCAAATCATTAATGAGGTGAACATTAGAAATAATAGAGTCACTAAAAATGGAAGGATCACTTTCTACCAAAATTAGGGTATCCTTATGTAAACTTAACTTGATTGCCGTGTGAAGTGTGTCTGTAGCTTTATTAAACAAAAAGACTTGGTCTTCAAAGACCCTGAAGGAGGATAAAGAGTCATTTGAGTAAATAGGGTACTGTTGACTTAAAAGTGCATATATGGTATCATTTATAGATTTAAAAGGTACACCTTTATTGGTTTTTATGCCGTATATACTGTCTTCTTTGATGTATGTTCGAAGCAGCTTCATTTCCTCTTTTGGAATAGGAAAAACTACATTGTGAAATATGGAAATATCGTTAGAGTCTAACTTCAAATTAATTAATGAATCTTGGAGCTTGAAAAAATCCCCATAAAATTTTGACGGAAGCACCTTTTGAGTCGTAAAATCATTACTTTCAGGATATTCAAAATAGATTGAATTAATTTTTTTTTGAGCGTAAATAGAACACGTCCAGTAAATCATAAATTTGAATAAAAAGATATACTTCATCTTTGTTACTATAATGAATAGCAAATTAGAAAAATAATAATTGTGGATGGTTATGTTTTTAGAAAATAACATTTGGGAATATAAAAAGGTAGACCAGCAATCTGCAGTTGAATTAAAAAGTCAATTAAATATTCCTGAAGAACTTGCTCAAATATTAGTAAATAGGGGTATTCAGACTTTTAACCAAGCCGAACAGTTTTTTAGACCATCTGAAAAAGATTTTTTAAACCCTCTTAAGATGTTGGGAATGTATAAAGCAGTTGAGAGAATTAAGGAAGCTATTGCTAACAAAGAAAACATATTGATTTATGGAGATTATGATGTGGACGGGACTTGTTCTGTAGCCATGATGAAACACTTCCTAGCAACATTTTCAACTCATGTATTTACTTATCAGCCACATCGAGAAAAGGAAGGTTACGGTTTGTCAATGACAGCCGTTGATTGGTTATTGAAAGAGAAAATAAGTTTAGTAATTACACTGGATTGTGGAATAAAGGACATAAATGCAGCTAAAAAGTTAAAACAAAAAAATATTGATTTAATAATATGTGATCACCATAATCCTGCAGAAATACTTCCTGACGCTTTTGTGATTTTAAATCCAAAACAAGTTGATTGTAACTATAATTTTAAGGAATTATGTGGTTGCGGAATTGGTCTCAAACTAATACAGGGCTATTTAAATCATTACAAAGTAACGTATGACATTAGTTACGCTTATCAACTAGCTGCCATTGCAACTACAGCTGATGTAGTTCCATTAATTGGTGAAAATAGACTTATTGTTTACTTAGGGCTCCTTTCTATAAATACTAACCCCATTTCCTCCGTTAAAAAAATTTGGAATACGTATCCCAGCTTAATTTCATTTAACTCGGCCGATTTGGTTTTTAAGATAGCTCCAAGAATAAATGCTGCAGGTAGATTAGCACATGCTAAAATTGCTGTAGAATTTTTACTCTCTGCGGATGGTGATGAGAAATCAGTTTTCAGCGATATCGAGTCCCTAAACAAGAATCGGAAATCTTTAGATGAAGATATTACAAAGGAGGCCCTTTTTCAACTTTCTAAAACACCCGCAGCAAGATTTACCAATGTAGTGTATTCTCCAAATTGGCATAAAGGAGTTATTGGGATAGTAGCTTCACGTGTAATTGAAGACTTCTATAAACCAACCATTGTATTTTCAGGAGATGGAGATTTAATCACTGGTTCTGCTAGATCTGTAAAAGAATTTGACATTTATGATATTCTAAATCAGTTAAAACACTACTTCATTAGATTTGGAGGCCACAAATATGCTGCAGGATTAACAATGAAACGGGAAATTCTTGACGATTTTTCTAAAGATTTTGAAAAACTTGTTGCAGACAATATGAGTGAAGAAGTTAGACAAAAAAAAATATCTATTGATGTAGACTTAACACTGGAAAAATTATTTCAAAATTTGAATAAAAATGGCGTCCCAAAATTGATGAGAATCATAAAACAAATGGAGCCCTTTGGACCATCTAATCCAAGACCTGTTTTTTGTTTTAAGAAACTTTATTTTAAATCACCACCAAGAATAGTAGGACAAAAACACATAAAGTTTTTATTTACAGACTCGAAACAAGCAAAACACATTGGAGGGATTTGGTTTAATTCTGCCGAAAAATTGCAGAAAATTAATCAGTTGGAAAAAGCTGATATAGTAGGTTCAGTTGTAGAGAATTACTACAACAATCAAATGAGTTTACAGTTAAACATTAAGGACGTCAAACCAAGCTAAACATCTTTGTTGATATTGTCTTTTTTCATCCCTGAAACGATGTGTAAGTCCCTCTGAGGATATGGGATCTTAATGTTATTTTGTCTAAATGCTTGATCAATAGCAAACCTTATATCACTTTTGATATTTAATATTTCCCAAGTTTTTCTTGCCCAGAAAAAAACTTTAAATTGAAGGGAGTAGTCTCCAAAATCTTCTAAAATAACAGCGATGTTTCGTCTTTTTTCCACATTTGGGTGCTTCAATGCGCATTGATAAAGTATATCTTTTACTTTTTGAGTATCTGAGCCATATGCTACTCCAACAGATACATGAAAACGAGTTACCTTCTCACTTATGCTCCAATTAATAACATTTTCTTTAGTAAGATTAGAATTAGGGACAATAATAATTTTACCATCCAACGTTTTTAGTTGAGAAGTACGGATAAAAATATGCTCTACTTTACAAATCTCCTCGCTAGGCATTTCAACCACATCTCCTACTTTAATACTTCCATCAAATAGTAATATAACTCCTGAAAAAACATCTCCTAATATAGATTGTAATCCAAAACCTATACCTACAAAAAGAGCAGCAGAACCGGCTATTAAAAATGTGATATTTATACCCAGTCCTTGTATAGCGATTACAAAAGCAATGGTGTAAATAAAATATTTACTTAACTGAACAATGGTATACCTTCCTCCTTCATCAATCCAAGACTTTGTCTTTGCAATCCTTTGCAGAACAATTCTTATGATGGTAATTAGAATTCTAGAAATAATGACAATGAAAATCAAATAGAATAAACTCCCGATAGTGAGTTTAAAATTGGATGTTGATCCATCCTCACTTGATCCAAACCAACTGGATGGAATCAGTTCAAAGTTTTTAATAGTGTTTAGCGAAAAAGCATCACTTAAAAGAGTTTCAAAAAAGACCAGCAAAATGCAACAAAGAATCAATAAAATTTGCTTGGCTAATTTTATAATGTTTTTTTCTCTTCCAATTACGAGTAAATCTCTCTTTTTTAGAAATGAAATTAACCGCTTGTTAATCCATCTATTTGCTATTAGCCAGAATAATAACGTTATCCCCAACAAGCTTAGAAAAAGAAACCATTCAAAATTTAATTCTTGCATTTTTGTGTTATTGTGTAATTATTATTCCTAATTCACTGGCAAATATATTACGGACTTTTGTTAATTCTTGTATTTCTTCAAGAATTCCATTTTCCGAGGTTCTATCGTTAGCATTCTTTAATAGCTCCTGTTTTTCTAGAATAAGATTTTCAGTGACTCTTAATTTAAATATGAAAACAGATTCAATAGCTGCTTGCTTGAGCCTTTTTGGTTCAGTTCTAGTATGAATTTGGTGCTTATTAATCCAATTTTCACTTAATACATTTTCTGAAGTGGTGAGATCTACGATTAAACTTGTTAGATCAGGTTGTTGTATAAAGTGTTGATCATTTACAAGTAGACCGTTTTCTAACCCATCAACATATTCATTAAAAATAAGTTGAAATTTAGAATCGTTATAACTTAAATTATCTGTTAAAATTTCTTCAATTATAAATTGAGCTAACGGATATTCTTCTTCTACTTTTTCTCCATTTTCATTTTGAATTTCAATGGGAATTGATTTAGCCCCGTAGCTCACCATTAATCTAATTAAATCTTTTTCTTGAGTATCTAGTTTATGTTTTATCCCTTTTTCAAATCCTTTTTTGGTTGATGTATGAACTCTTGTTTCAAAATTTGTTTTTTCTGGGATGCCAGTAGTATATGATTTTTGTTTTAATTTTTTTTGAACTTCCACAATCAGTAGTTGCTCATCCATTTGAAATTTTTGAGCTGTGCTTTTAATGTATACTGATCTGGATACAGGGTTAGGTATTACTGCAATGGTAGTGATGATATCATTAATGGTGTTTGAAATACTAATAGGATCATTTTTAGATTTTTCTAAAAGTTGATTGGATTTAAATGTGATAAAATCTTCTTGATTATTGATGAGAAAATGCTGCAGCTCATTTTGACCTAATTTGAAAGCGTAACTATCAGGATCTTCCCCATCAGGAAATAAAATAATTTTAACTTGAAGTCCTTCTTTTAAAATCATATCAACTCCCCTAAAAGAAGCATTGATTCCAGCAGCATCACCATCATATAGTATAACAATGTTATTAGTGAATCTTTTTATTAATCTTATTTGCCCCTCTGTTAATGAAGTTCCACTTGAGGCCACCACATTCTTAATACCATTATGGTGTAATGAAATAACATCAGTATAACCTTCAACTAAGTAACATAAATCGTTTTTAATGATTTCATTTTTGGATTGGTAAAGTCCATATAAAACCTGACTTTTATTGTAGATTTTACTTTCAGGTGAATTAAAATATTTGGCGATATTTTTATCACTTTTTAATGTGCGAGCTCCAAAGCCAATTATTCTTCCAGTTAGGTTTTGAATGGGGAAAATTACTCTACCTCTAAAAAAGTCATAGTGACCTTTTTCATTCTTTTTTATGATTCCAGACTCCAACAAAGCATCTAGGTTGTATTTTTCAGATATAGCTTTTTCAGCTAATGCATTACTCTTTTCAGGCGAATATCCTAGACTGAATTTTTCCATAGTTTGAAGATGGTATCCTCTTTTTTTGAAATAGGTTAGCCCGATTGATTTTCCTTCGTCAGTATTTAAAAGTTGATGCTTAAAAAAATCATTTGCAAACTGGTGAGCCAAATACAAACCCTCTCTCTTATTTTTTTCTTCTTGCTGTTCTTTGTTAGGAGTCTCTTCTTGAATTTCAATTTGATACTTGTTAGCTAGCCATTTGAGTGCTTCTGGATACGAGAGATGTTCATGTTCCATTAAAAAAGTAACTACGTTACCCCCTTTTCCTGAACTGAAATCTTTAAAAATTCGTTTACCAGGAGAAACCATAAATGATGGAGTTTTTTCATTACTGAAGGGACTTAATCCCTTGTAATTAGCTCCTGATTTTTTAAGATTTACAAAATCACTAATTACCTCAACAATATCTGCAGCATCAAAAATTTTCCCTATAGTGTCTTGTGGTATCATTTAGTCAATAATCAAAATTAAAATTATTGATTGCAAAAGTCATGTTTCAGTAAAATAATTTCCTTAGAAATAAATGCAGACTTTAAGTAAAAAATTGAACCAACAGATACTTGTGTATCTTTAAAATACCTATACATTTGCTTTCAAAACACATCAAATGAGCAAAGATCAATTTCAATCTCACGACTATTACTTAATGGATGAATTATTATCTGACGAGCATAAGCTTATAAGAGAAACCGCTAGAGCCTGGGTAAAGAAAGAAGTTTCTCCAATAATTGAAGAACATTTCGAAAATGCCACTTTTCCCAATCATATTTTAAAAGGGCTAGCAGAAATAGGTGGTTTTGGGCCATATATCCCTGTCGAATATGGCGGTGCTGGACTGGATCAAATAGCCTATGGCATAATTATGCAAGAACTAGAACGTTGTGACTCTGGGCTTCGTTCAACCTCTTCTGTTCAAAGTTCATTAGTGATGTATCCAATCTGGAAATTTGGTTCAGAAGAACAATCAAAAAAATATTTGCCAAAATTGGCTTCTGGAGAAATGATTGGTTGTTTTGGTTTGACAGAGCCAGATTTTGGTTCAAATCCAGGAGGCATGATCACTAATTTTAAAGATGGGGGTGATCACTATATCCTTAATGGAGCAAAAATGTGGATTTCAAATGCGCCTTTTGCAGATATAGCTGTGGTTTGGGCAAAAGATGAAAACGACCGAATTAAGGGGCTTATAGTAGAGAGAGGTATGGAAGGCTTTGAGACTCCAGAAATGCACGGTAAGCACTCATTAAGAGCTTCTGCGACAGGGGAATTGATTTTCAACAATGTAAAAGTTCCTAAAGAGAATTTACTTCCAAACAAAGATGGCCTAGGTGCTCCCCTGATGTGTCTTGACTCAGCAAGATATGGAATTGCATGGGGTGCTATTGGTGCTGCAATGGATTGTTATGATTCTGCATTGAGATATTCTCAGGAAAGAGTTCAGTTTGGGAAACCTATTGCAAGTTTCCAACTAGTACAAAAGAAATTGGCGGAGATGATAACTGAAATAACAAAAGCACAGCTACTTACTTTCAGATTAGGACAATTAAGAGAAGAAGGAAGAGCCACTTCTGCACAAATTTCAATGGCAAAAAGAAATAATGTTGAAATGGCTGTTAAAATTGCTAGAGAAGCTCGACAAGTTCACGGAGCTATGGGTATAATGAATGAATATTCCATTATGAGACACATGGCAAACCTGGAGTCTGTATTGACATATGAAGGTACACATGATATTCATTTGCTAATAACAGGTATGGATGTGACGGGGATACCCGCGTTCAATTAATCCATCTAAATGATTCGATCAACTTTTCAGCATCATGTATGATGAAGTTGATCATTGGAGAAAGTGAATCAAAATTAGGTTTTGTTTGGAACATAAGTTGTCCAAGAAATGCATGCTTTGTGCTGTCTGTTACTAAAAATCCAAAATTACAAGCTGTGTTCCCTTTAATTCCATACGTGATTCCGTACACTTTATTTTCTGTATCGGACCATGATCTTTCAATAATACCGGTTGATTTAAAACTGTGATCGTACATTTTATTTCTAAAAACCTCAGAAAGCGCTACAATATCATTTTCTAATGTTACATAATCACATAATATTTCAGCATTAAACTGAGGAAAAAGTACGGCTTTACTACATGAATCATTGTTTTTGAAACGTTGTTTCCATGTTGCATAGTTGGGAATTTCGAATGAAAATGGACATGTATTATCTTCAATTTTATAATATCCTTTTTCTGGAAAATCAATTCTCAAATAACTTTTAGGTTTAGGATAAGTTGATTCATTTCGACATGACGAAATCAATAAAACTAGAAAGGTGAAAGCAATATTAAACCACCTCATTAATCGTAATTTTGACTTTTTTAATTCTCCTTTTGTCCGCGGCTTCAACAGTTATAGTGTATCGGTCAAAGCTTATTTTTTCGTTTTTTAGCAAGATTTTCCCTGCTTGTTCTATGCAAAAACCAGCAATTGTATCAGATTCTCCTTTTTCTTTTTCAAAAATTTCCCCATCAATTTCTAACAGTTTATATACGTCTATAAGCGTAGTTTTGCCATCAAAAATATAATTTAACTCGTCTAATTTTTTGTAGTTTATATCCTCTTCATCAAATTCGTCTGTTATTTCTCCAACGATTTCTTCTAATACGTCTTCAAGAGATACAATACCTGATGAACCTCCGTATTCATCAACAACAATAGCAATATGTGTTTTTTCTTCTTGAAATTCTTTTAACAAATCATCTAGCTTTTTATTTTCCGGAACAAATTTGGGCTCTCTAAGTAAATTTGGCCACTTAAAATTCTTTTTTTCATTCATTTTTCCAAGTAAATCCTTGGCATAAAGAATCCCTTTAATTTTATCGAAAGAATCTTCAAATACTGGAATCCTGGAGTATTTAATTTCTTTGAGTTCACATATCAACTCTTTAAATGGGGTAGTAATTTCAAAACTTATTACATCAGTTCTGGGAGTCATTATTTGTTTAACATCCGTATTACCAAATTTCACAATTCCTTCTAAAATTTTCTTTTCATCTTCATTGTCTACACTATCCACTGTTAAATTGAGTGCGTGTTCTAATTCATTTGCTTGTATAGATTCTTTCCTTTTCTCTATTCTTTTATCAATTAGATTAGTGCTATTTACAAGTATTTGACTTATCGGATAAAATAATTTTTTTAGTAATTGAAGAGGTATAGCCATAAACTTAGAAAATTTAATGTTATAGTTATTTGCATAAACTTTTGGGATTACTTCACCAAAAAGAAGGATTAAGAAGGTTATAAAGATTACTTGAATAATAAAATTCATTGTATCACTGATACTTCCTTCTATAATCAAGTTATTAAAAACAAAATTTGAAGCCATCACTATGGAAACATTAATAAAATTGTTTGCAATTAAAATGGTGGCTAGGAGTTTTTTAGGCTCTTTGAGTAACGTTAAGATTCGTTTATTCGTATTTTTATTTTGACCTTCAAGATCAAATCGTTGTTTATTACTAATACTAAACATGGCTACTTCTGAACCAGAAAGTAAGGCTGATAAGACAACCAAGATTAAAACACAAAAAATGGAAAGTCCAAGTTCAAAATCAATAGGTTGAAAAATTTGTGAAAAAGATAGTAGAAAGCTACTCGGGGAAGGGTCCAAATTAATTTGTTTCGTTAAACATAAAGTTAAAATGGAAGATCATCTGAATCATCAGGCCCAGAAAAATCTTCGTTTTGGGCAGTACTACTGGTTGTTGCAGCTTGTTGAGATGGCGGAGCTGTTGAATTATCAGGTGACTTTCCTAGCATAGTCAAATTATCAGCAACTACTTCAGTGGTATATTTTGTATTTCCATCTTGATCTTGCCAAGATCTAGTTCTAAGTTTTCCTTCTATGTAAACCTTATCTCCCTTTTTTAAATATCGTTCTGTAATGTCTGCAAGTCCTCTCCAAACCACAATGTTGTGCCATTCTGTTTGGGAAACTTTTTCACCAGTTTTTCGGTCTTTATAATTTTCAGAAGTAGCAATTGGGAAATTGGCAACCGTGGCCCCATTTTCTAGATGCCTTACGTCCGGGTCTTTTCCTAAGTTCCCTATTAAAATTACTTTGTTTACACTTCCTGACATGATGTTTTATTTAAATCAAAATTAGTTATTCTAAGTGAAATGCTAAATTTTCTTTGATATAATTTTCAATTATTTTAGGTACTGGAAAATTATCTAAATCATCAACATCAACTTTAATATAGTTATTATTTGTTGGAAGAGAATTGACATTTATCCACCAAAATGTACCCATTATTAATTGATGTGATAACACATGTTTTTTAAGATTCTTTCCTTTTAATTCTCCCTTTAAATCGAACCTAGTTAAGGGGTCATCAATTTCTTCCTTTGATTCGAAAAGAGGAAATTGATATAAGTGTTTCCAAATATCTTTTTGTGTTCTTTTTGCTAAAAGAACTTTGTTTTTACGATGAAAAATAATAAAATTAAAAAATCTAGTTTTTACCTTTTGCTTTCTAATTTTAAGCGGTAGAGTTGTAGTTAAATTATGTTTTTTGGCAAAACATGTTTCTGATAGATCACAACTATTACACTTGGGAGACTTTGGTGTGCATACCATTGCTCCAAATTCCATTATGGCTTGGTTATAAATGCTATGCTCATAATCGGGGATACTTTGATGGGCAATATCTTTTATAATTTCTTTTCCTTTTTTACTGTTTATATCCTCCCTTACACCAAAAAATCTACTTAAAACTCTGTACACATTTCCATCAACAACCGCTTTTTTTTCATTAAAGCTAAAGGAAGCAATAGCGCTAGCAGTATAATCCCCGATCCCTTTTAATTTTATTAAATCCGTGTAGTTGTTGGGGAAAGAACCTTCTAGATCAAAGTAGATAAATTTTGCTGTGGCATGCATGTTTCTAGCTCTTGAATAGTACCCCAGCCCTTGCCAGTATTTTAGTACTTCTTCTTCATTTGCATTAGCGAGAGATTTTAAATTCTTAAATCGTTGGGTAAACTTTGTAAAATATGGTAATCCCTGATTAACACGTGTTTGTTGAAGTATGATTTCACTTACCCAAATTCGATAAGGATCAGTAGTGTTTCTCCAGGGCAATTCTCTGTGGTTTTTTTTATACCAATTGATTAAAGAAACAGCAAACATGAATTGTTAATTTTGATTGTAAAATAATTTTTAGTTGTTTTTTGTCATTAGGTAAATATTCAATAAATAAAATTATATTTGCAACCCAATTAATGGAATATTCATAATTTATTATGACAAAAGCAGA
>CAZJVX010000030.1:0-13724 GCA_964549345.1 uncultured Flavobacteriales bacterium
AAGCCCACGATTAATTTGTTGGGCTTTTTTTTTATTTATTACTATCATTTTAAACTGTAAGTGTTATTCTCAATTTGATTCCATTCGATTTCATCTAAAGAGTAAGCCTACTATTGGGCTTAAAATGGAAACCAAAAATTTTGTAATTCAAAATAGTTGGACTAGAATCCAAGAAATAAAGCCATTCCTAGAGTATGGAAAATCCTTACGATTCGGATTTGGTTATGCGTGGTTAAAAAAAGGACATAAATTCATTGAAAATACAGACACACTCCATTTAAAAATAAATGCACTTACGTTTTTTGCAGCGTATGTATATAAATACAATAAGGACTGGACAGTAGAAATTCCTGTAGACTTTGGTATTGGAAATATAAAAACGAGTCCAGGAATAGAAAAAGGTTATTATTCTTTCTATGAACCATCCCTAATTTTAGAATACCATGGATTTAAATATATGAATATAGGTCTTGGAACGGGTTTTAGAGTTACAGGGCATCAAGAATCTATTTATCCTCAAAATTTAACAACCCAAACATTCATTTTTAGATTTGGAGTTAAGTTTTCAGAAATCTATCAGCAACTAAAAGAACTTACTAATACATAAGTATATTTACATTATGATAGAAGAGTACGACTTTAGATCAGAGAGTGAAAATCAGTCTGATAAAGCATATGAAATTGCGCTGAGGCCAAAAGAGTTTCAAGATTTTGCGGGACAAGATCAAGTAGTCCAAAATCTTAAAATTTTTGTATCAGCTGCCAAGATGAGAGAAGAATCCCTTGATCATGTGCTTTTGCATGGACCACCGGGTCTTGGGAAAACAACTTTAGCACAAATTATTGCTAATGAAATGGGTGTTGGCATTAAAATCACTTCTGGACCAGTATTAGATAAACCCGGTGATTTAGCAGGTTTATTAACTAATCTTAGTATTGGAGATGTATTATTTATAGATGAAATACACAGACTCAGCCCAGTCATTGAAGAGTATCTATATTCTGCTATGGAAGACTACAAGATTGATATAGTTTTAGATACTGGTCCAAATGCTCGTACAGTTCAAATAGATTTAAATCCTTTTACTTTAATTGGCGCAACAACACGAAGCGGATTACTCACTGCCCCACTAAGGGCAAGGTTTGGTATAAATTGTAGATTGCAATATTACAACCACGATATTTTAGATGATATTGTGAAAAGATCTTCAAGTATTTTAAATATTCCACTAAAGAACGATGCCTCTATACAAATTGCAAGTAGGAGTAGAGGTACACCACGTATCGCCAATGCACTCTTAAGAAGGGTAAGAGATTATGCTCAAGTAAAAGGGGACGGAGTAATTACAAATGATATTACTCAAATAGCGTTAAACGCCCTTCAAGTCGATAAACATGGTCTTGATGAGATGGATCACAAAATTTTACTTGCTATTATTGATAAGTATAAAGGTGGACCAGTAGGTATCAGTACATTAGCTACCGTAGTTGGGGAGGAATCCGGGACGATTGAAGAGGTATATGAGCCATTTTTGGTGCAACAGGGCTATTTAGTTAGAACTCCAAGAGGGAGAGTTGCTACAGATTTATCATACAAACATCTTAACAAGCCCAAAGGCTCTGGAGGTCAAAAAGAAATTTTCTAATGGATATTAGAGAAAAAACCAAGTTAGTAAAGCGTAAATGTTTCGACTTAGGGTTTTCTCATGTAGGGATCTCAAAATCTGTTTTTTTAGAAAAAGAAGCTAAAAGGTTGGAAGTATGGTTGTCTAATGATTTTAATGGTAAAATGAAATACATGGAAAATCATTTTGATAAAAGAACAGACCCAGGAAAGCTAGTAGATGGAGCAAAATCAGTCATAAGCGTACTATTTAATTATCACAATCCAACGAAGCAACTAGACACTAAAGCGCCAAAAATTTCTCAATATGCTTATGGAAAAGATTACCACTATGTCATTAAAAATAAGTTAAAGGAACTTCAGCTTTTTCTAACTCAAAAATTTGGTGAAATTAATTGCAGAGGATTTGTAGATTCTGCACCTGTGATGGATAAAGTTTGGGCTGAAAAAAGTGGTCTTGGCTGGATTGGAAAACACTCTAATTTAATCAATAAAGAATTGGGTTCCTACTTTTTTATTGCAGAATTAATTATAGATATAGAGCTAGAGGAAGACATACCAATTAATGACTATTGTGGCACTTGTACAAAATGCATTGATGCTTGTCCTACAGAAGCAATTGTAAAGCCTTATGTCGTTGACGGATCAAAATGTATTTCATATTTAACTATTGAATTAAAAGATCAAATATTACCTAACGAATTCAAAGGTAAAATGGATAATTGGATGTTTGGATGTGATATTTGCCAAGATGTTTGTCCATGGAACAGATTCGCCTCTGCACATAATGAGCCTCAGTTTAATCCACACCCTGATTTGCTGAAATTAACAAAAAAAGAATGGAGTGAATTATCAGAAGAAACATACCAAAATCTTTTCCGAAAATCTGCCGTAAAGCGGACTAAATTTTCTGGTCTCAAAAGAAACATTACATTTTTAAATTCAACATGAATTTATGTTCAACAAATTAAATGATTTACATTATTAATCAATATTTGCTCGATGGTTAAATTCCACTGGATTACCCTAATATTTATCTATTTAGTCGTAGTCGCAGGATCAGTTGTAAGAATGACTGGGTCAGGCATGGGCTGCCCTGACTGGCCAAAATGTTTTGATCAATATATACCACCAACTTCAATAGATCAACTTCCATTAAATTATCAAGATCATTATTCATCACTAAGAGAAAAGAAAATTGGACGCTTTGCTGATTTCTTAACCACTTTTGGTCTTGATGATAAAGCACAATTATTGATCAATGACAAAGAACTACTGAAGGAACAGGAATTTAATGTACTAAATACATGGTTTGAGTATGTGAATCGGTTAATTGGTGCCATAGCAGGATTATTTATTTTTATTGGCTTTGTTTTATCATGTTTTAATAAAAATCAGCGACTAAAAAACATGATGTACACTTTTGGATTAGTGGTGTTAACTGCTTTCCAAGCATGGTGGGGCGCAATGGTAGTTGCAACCAATATTGTACCTTGGGTATTGACAGTTCATATGGTAATAGCAGCTTTGATGATTGCATTACAGTTACAAATCATTTCTATTAACAATAAAAATCATATTCTTTCTACATACCTTTTTAAGGGCGTATGCGCTTTAGGGATAGTGTTGTTTTTAATACAAATTATTTTCGGCACACAGGTAAGGCAATTGGTTGATCATTGGCTAATGAATAACCAAAGAGCTGATCTTGAGTTTAGTGAGTATATCTATTTTTTGATTCATCGTTCTTATGCTATTCTTATGGTTTTATTTGGATTAGGCTTGGGAGTTTATAATTACATTAGAAAATTACACATAAAATCAATCTATATTTTCTTAGCCTTGTTGATGTCTGAAGTGGTTTTTGGTAAAATATTAGCAGATTTCAATATCCCACACCTTTTTCAAGCCTTACACTTAGTTTTTGCTTTAGTTGCCTTTGGTGTTTTGGTGAACTTATTCTTGAATTTGAAGATTTCAAAATGAAATATTTATCAATTGTTTTTTTAGTACTTTTTTTTTTCAGTTGCAATTCATCGTCTGAAATTTATATTCCTGAAATAGAATCAATTAATGGGAATAAAATTTTACAATCGGAGATGTGTGTTGATCGCCATGTGTTGGAGTATTCTTACGATATCAATACCGATCTAAGAGTTGAATATTTAAATGAAATCCTCAATCAAATAAATAATAAAAATGGGCTCTGGAAAGAACTTTATTTTAATGTAATGTGTCAATATTGTAACCAATTGAAAATCGAAAATAATGATCAATTTTCTGCTAAACTATTTGAATTTTTCTTACATAATCCTTCCTTCTATTTGTCCACTTTAGATAAGCAGACTTACTTTGTTAGTGATTGTCTATTAGAAAAATTAAATCGTTATATCTCTTCAGAAGTGATTAGCGAAGAAATTACGTACATGAGTATTAAAAATGTAGCCTACACATATTGTGAATTATGTACAGATCAACAAATAAATGCTATTTACACATACCTAGATCTTATAAAAAACTACCAAGAATAGAGTTTATTTCTTAGTTAATTTGACATAGGGGATTAACATTTCTTCCATAGATATACCTCCGTGCTGAAATGTGTCATTATATAGTTTAGCAAAATGATTATAGTTGTTGGGGTATACAAAAAATTTATCTTCTTTAGCAAATATATATGAGGAGCTAATGTTAGATTTAGGTAAATTTATTTTTTCTGGATGTAGCGCTTCAATCACATCTTTTGACTGATAGGTAAGGTTTTTACTTACTTTATACCTCATGTTTGAATTGGTGTTTTTTGGACCAACAACTTTAGAAGGATTTTTGACTCTAACTGTGCCATGATCAGTAGTTAAAAACACCTTTGAAGTAGTATTGCTTATTCTTTTTAAAATGTCAAATAATGGTGAGTGTTTAAACCAGCTTAATGTGATTGATCTATAAGCTGATTCATCTTCAGCCAACTCTTTAATCACCTCCATTTCTGTTCTAGCGTGAGATAGTGTATCCACAAAATTATATACAATAGTATTGATGTCATTATTTTTAAGATTATCAATTTGTTGAACTAGCCTTTTACCTGCATTTAAATTAGTAATCTTATGATAAGAAGTTTTCAGGTTTAAGTGATTCCTTCTAAGATTTTCATTGAAAAAGAAATCTTCGTGAAGGTTTTTCCCTTCATTTTCTTCTTCTGAAACCCATTTGTGAGTATATCTTTTGCTGATTTCTAATGGGGAAATACCAGCAAATAATGCGTTTCTAGCGTACTGAGTAGTGGTAGGGATGATACTCGAATAAATTCCTTCACTTTCAATGCTGAAAAGGTCCTCAACGATAGGTTTAAGGATTAGCCATTGATCATACCTAAGGTTATCAATAACAATTAAGAAATAGGACTGATTGTTTAATTCAGGAAATAGCTCTGATTTTAATAGATTATGGCTTAACAGTTCATCGGATTGAATGATTTCTTCATAATTTCTGTCAATAAAACGGGAGTAAAGTTGATTAGCTTCATCTTTTTGCATATGAAAAACTTCAACCATATTTTGATCTGAAATTTCCAACTGCAATTCCCAATATGTTAACTTTTGAAAAATTTCTTTCCAACCGGCTAAAGAATCTACCAAATTTAAGTCCTGACTAATTTTATTGAATTCCTGTCTATATGAAGACGAATTGGTTTCACTAATTAATCTTTTTCCATCTAATAGTTTTTTAATTGCCATCAAAATTTGGTGTGGATTAACCGGTTTGATCAGGTAGTCGGAAATTTGTTTTCCAATAGCTTCTTCCATAATCATTTCTTCCTCATTTTTGGTAATCATAACAATGGGGATACTTGATTTGATTTTTTTGATTTCTTCAAGTGTGGTTAAGCCACTTATCCCAGGCATGTTCTCGTCTAAGAAAATGAGATCGAATTTAGATTCAGCAACTTTTTCAATAGCTTCTACCCCGGAGTTAACAGCGATAACTTCAAACCCTTTGTTTTTAAGAAAGAGTAAATGTGGCTTTAAGCTTTCAATTTCGTCATCTGCCCATAAAATTCTTGCCATTAGGGTATGTATTAATTTAGTTTTGCCTAACTTAATGATTTATGATGAATAAAATTAAAGTCAGTAAAATACTTAACGATCCAGTTTACGGTTTTATTACGCTAAATAGAGGTATTTTATTAGATTTAATTGATCACCCTTATTTTCAGCGTTTATCCAGAATAAAACAACTAGGGTTAACATATCTAGTTTATCCAGGTGCACATCATACTAGATTTCATCATGCTGTTGGAGCTGCTTATCTAATGAAGCAAGCGTTGTCTACTTTTAAAGAGCTAGGAGTTAGTATTCAAAGAGAAGAAGAACGTGGGGCATTAATAGCCATATTGCTTCACGATATAGGTCATGGACCTTATTCTCATGCTTTAGAACATTCGTTTTTAAGCGGTGTAAGTCATGAAAATGTATCCGAAATTTTCATGCGAAAATTAGATGAACAATACAGTGGAGAACTTAGCCTAGCTATCCAAATTTTTCGTAATCAATATCATAAAAAATTTTTACACCAGCTGGTTTCTTCTCAACTAGATATGGATAGACTAGATTATCTTAAGCGAGACAGTTTTTTTACAGGCGTTAGCGAGGGTGTAGTAAGTAATCAGCGCATAATTAAGATGTTTGATATTGTTGATGATGAAATTTTAATCAAAGAAAAAGGAATTTATTCGATTGAAAAATTCATTGTTGCAAGAAGATTAATGTACTGGCAAGTATACTTACATAAGACAGTACTTAGTGCTGAATTCTTATTAGCAAAAATTATTTCTCGCGCACGCGAACTTTTACGTAATGGGGAAAAGTTATTTGTTACTCCTGAACTAAATATATTTCTTACGAAAAATATTTCAAAATTTGAATTAGAGCAGGAAGTTTATCTGAACGCTTTTGCATCTCTGGACGACAATGATATTATGACGTGTATAAAGGTTTGGACGAAATCTAAAGACGTTGTGTTGAGTCGTCTTGCTTCAATGCTCATTGAAAGAAAACTATTAAAAGTGAAGATATCCAATACCTCCTTTGATGTTGAGAAAGTCAATGAAATAAGGAAAATACATCAAAAAGAGTTGGGTCTAAATGATAACGAAATAAAATACTTCGTATTCCAAGAACAGATGATAAATAATGCATATGACCCTAGAAAAGATACCATAAAAATAAAATATAAAGATGGGACAGTTAAAGATATCACAGACGCATCAGACAATTTAAATGTGTCAGCACTAGCGAAACCAGTCACAAAATATTATTTATTTGCACCATATTTTTAAGGGATTGATTATAGTAGCCCAATAATGCTAATTTTGTCAATATAATGAAGTTTAAAGCAAGTGAAATAGCAGAGCTCGTTGGTGGAGAAGTGGAGGGAAATAAAGATATTATTATCCATGATTTTTCAAAAATTGAACAAGGTAGTGAAGGAACATTAACTTTTCTTTCCAACCCTAAATACGAAGAGTTCATCTATAACACTAAAGCTAGTGTAGCACTAGTAAATAAAGATTTTACTCCAAGCCAATCTTTACCTATTGCATTAACATTAATTAGAGTTGAAAATGCATATGAAAAATTAGCACAGCTATTATCTCTTTATAATGAATTTAAAAGTGAAAAGAAGGGAATTGAAAACCCTTCTTTTATAGATCCGTCAGCAACAATTGGGAAAGATGTGTATATCGGGGCCTTCTCATACTTGGGGCCAAATGTTAAAATTGGTGATGGTGTTCAAATTCATCCAGGTTCATATGTGGGAGCAAATTCAATAATAGACAATAATGTCATTCTTTTTCCAGGAGTTAAAATATATCATAATATCCAAATAGGAAAATATTGTGTACTACACGCTGGTGCTGTAGTTGGATCAGATGGTTTTGGTTTTGCCCCAAATAGTTCAAATGAATACAAAAAAATACCTCAAGTTGGTAATGTGATTATTAAAGATTACGTGGAAATTGGAGCTAATACGACAATTGATAGAGCTACTATTGGGTCGACTGTTATTGAAAAGGGAGTGAAATTAGATAACCTTGTTCAAATTGCTCATAATGTGGAAATTGGTGAAAACACGGTTATTGCTGCTCAAACTGGAATTGCAGGCTCAACCAAAATAGGAAGAGATGTAATGATTGGAGGCCAAGTGGGTATAAATGGACATATTACTATAACAGATGGTACTAAAATTGCTGCACAAAGTGGTGTGGCTAAAAGCATAAATCAACCAAGCAAAATTATACAAGGTTCTCCCGCATTAGATATTGGTAATTTCACCAGAAGTTATGTATTGTTTAAAAATTTACCTAAACTTAAAAAGCAAGTTGAAAATTTAGAACGTAAAATTAATTCCTGAATTTGTTAAAGCAAAAAACCATATCAACTAATTTATCCTTTAAAGGCTTTGGTTTACATACTGGAAAAGAAGTAGATCTAGTTATAGAGCCTGCAGAAGCAAATTATGGCCTTCAGTTTTCTAGAGTAGATTTGGATAGTCATCCAATAATTCCTGCAAGTGTAGAATATGTAACCGATACGAAGCGAAGTACTACTATTGAAAAAAATGGAGTCAAAGTAGTTACTGTAGAACATCTATTGTCTGCTCTTTATGCATTAGGGATAGATAATGCCTTAATCAAAATCAATAGCGAAGAACTTCCTATCCTAGATGGAAGTGCTGGCCCGTACGTTGAAGCATTAAAACAAATTGACTTCATTGAGCAATCAGCACCAAAATCCTATATTTCTTTAAATAAGTCTATTACTTACAAGGACGAAAGTGGAGCAGAAATTTTATATGTTCCTGCAGAGGAATTTACACTTTCTGTCGTCCTAGATTACAGTAATAAAGTACTAGGAACTCAATACGCGGAGTTAAGACAAATAGATCATTACGCTGAAGAAATAGCCTCTTGTAAAACCTTTGTGTTATTAAGTGAATTAGAGCATTTGGCACATTCTGGACTAATAAAAGGAGGTGATATCGATAATGCAATAGTGATAGTTGATAAGAAAATAGAAGAAGAAGCACTTAGAGAACTAGCTAAAATGTTGGGTAAGGAAGAACTGAAAATCAATATTCAAGGGAACACATTGAATAATTGTGAATTAAAATATATTAATGAACCAGCAAGACATAAATTACTTGATTTAATTGGGGACTTAGCCTTGCTAGGAAAACCTTTAAAAGGACATATTGTTGCAAAAAAGCCAGGACATAATTTAAATACTTCTTTTGCAAGAATTTTGAAAAAAGCCATGAATGAACAAGAAAAATCAAAGCCTATGTATGATTTGACAAAAGAACCATTGTATGATATAAATGACATTGAAAATATGTTACCACACCGATATCCATTTTTATTAATAGATAAAATTATGGAGATCACCGAAGATGGAATAATTGGTGTTAAAAACGTAACCAAAAATGAACCTTATTTTCAAGGTCATTTTCCAGGGAACCCAGTAATGCCAGGAGTTTTACAAATTGAAGCTATGGCACAAACTGGAGGAGTTTTTTCATTAAGCAAAGTAGAAGATCCGCATTTATATTCCACTTATTTTATGAAAATTGATAACGTTAAGTTCAAAAGGAAAGTGATTCCAGGAGATACTATTGTTTTCGATTTAAAGTTAATTTCACCTATCCGAAGAGGTTTAGTTCACATGGGTGGTAAGGGGTATGTTAATGGCCAAGTTTGTATAGAAGCAGAAATGCTCGCTCAAGTGGTAAAAGATAGAGGATAGAACATCCAAAGAAAATGTAATGACAAATTACCCATTAACAAATATTTCCCCCAAAGCTAAAATTGGACAGAATGTAACAATTGAACCATTTACTACAATATATGGTGATGTGGAAATTGGCGACAACACATGGATTGGTTCAAACGTAGTTATTATGGATGGAGCTAGAATAGGTTCAAGCTGTAAAATTTTTCCTGGGGCAATTATATCTGCAGAATCCCAAGATTTAAAATATAATGGTGAGTACACTCAAACCATAATTGGAGATAATACAACCATAAGAGAATATGTTACCATACACAAAGGCACGCTAGACAGAAAAGTAACAAAAATTGGAAGTAATTGCCTGTTAATGTCATATGTCCATGTAGCTCATGATTGTGAAATTGGGAATAATGTGATTATTGCAAATCTAGTGCAATTAGCAGGTCACGTAAGCATTGATGATTGGGTAATTATAGAGGGAACAGCAGCAGTCCAACAATTTGTACATATTGGAGAACATGCTTTTATTGCTGGAGGATCGCTTGTTAGAAAAAATGTACCTCCATATGTAAAAGCAGCAAGAGAGCCCCTTTCTTATGTTGGGGTAAACACTATTGGACTTAGAAGAAGGGGTTTCAATGATCAACAAATTATTAATGTTGAGGACATATATAGAGTGATTTATGTGCAAAATAGTAACATGACTACTGCGCTTGCTGTGGCTGATCTTGAATTACCTAAATCTGATGAGAAAGATGTTGTGCTTGATTTTATTAGAAAATCCACAAAAGGAATTATGAGAGGTCTTAGTTAACTTCCAAGTTCAGTTTTAATAGCTTGTAAAATATTAAAGTTATTTCTTTCACAAATGTATGTAACCAGAGAAAGATTATTTACTTCATATGTTGAATCCGTACTCGAGTCAGGTAATTCAAAAGAAAAATCGTGATAAAAGACATCGCCATTAACCACAGCAGAATCGTTGACTAAAGTTCCCCACGTTCCGTTTATATTATTTGAAAGAACGGCATGATGATGATAATGGTGGTCAATTGTTCCATCATTCATTTTTTGCGGTGAAACCACATCATTTCGTATTAAATAGACAATTAAGTGATAATTCCCAGAAAGCGTGTTTAAGAAAGTGGTTTCAGTGTGTATAAAAAGTCCATTTGTTGAAGGATAATAATTGTACTGCAATTGAACATTGGCATCTAAATTTCCTTGCGAAATTTCGTTATTTACTCCCGTAGCCCAATTGCTTGAAAAGTACCAATTTGTATTGGAATATCCACCATCGTTTCTGTTTATGGTCCCCATCGGGTTTCCTATGAAACCAGGCATTTCTTGTACATAAGCGTCACCTGCGTCAGTTTGGTAATCAACAGTAAATTCTACTTCATCTGTAGACTGAAAAGAGCCATCAGTGCTTGCATGTATGGAAACGACAATTACACCAAGCGCTGTATCGTCCTCTAATTGAGTCGCAATGGTAGCTGCAGCTGGACAATTTGTACATTTATGACCTGTATAATCTTCTAATAGTATACCTTTTTCATTAGTGTTTAATGTCCAGTTGTTGGAAGGGTTTGCAATGTCATATGGGTATGTAGTTGGATCATTTGGATATAATTCCCAGTTGAAATCACCATAGACTGTTGGTAATGGGTTTTCTACCTTATCACATGCTAGAACTAACAGCAGAAATAATATTTGAATTAGTTTTTTAGCCATATTAAAAACTTGAAGTAAAACTAAATGTTAATCCGTTTGAAGCGGGTACCGCTCTACATACTCCTCCAACGCAGAACACCCCAGCTCTTTGTTTTCCATATTGTAAAGAGAATCGGTGAGATCCATTAATAAATCCTGCTGAAATTAGACCATAATGTATTCTTTTAGAAGGCTCTGAGTTACCGTAGTTGTATTGATCTAAAATGGCTACATACCAGTGTGGACTAAATGTATATTCAAGTTGAGCAAATGCCCAATCTCCTTGATCTTCCTTTCTATATACGCTTTCTCCTTCAGTTGTAGTGATTAACTCATTTGTAGTTTTGGTCCACAAACCTTGAAATTCCCATCTTAAAGAATGTTTTCTATTGATTTTGTAGGTTAGGTCCAAAACAGCGATTTGAGCGTGAATCAATTCATGATGTTGTGCCACTAACACTGCTCTATCCTCAAATATAAAGTTGAAATAGTTTACATTAAATTTCCATTTCTTGTTTATTTTTCTTTTGATCTCTATGTTGAAGTCCTGATAAAGGATACTATCTGACATGGAAAACAAACGGGTAGAATAACTCTGTCTAGAAGAACCCAAGTCATTAATGAATTCTCTTTTGGGAGTATAGGAAGTGGCAAAGTTTAAAGCAATGGATGTCCCGTATTTACCACCAAAAAAAGTTTTCTTAGGAATCTTATACAGTAAATCAGCTTGATAAGAAATTTCGCCTCTCGGATTTGTGGCATAGGGATATAATGTAGCAGCTAAATTATAGGTGTGCTGTTTAGTTAATGCAGGTAAAAACCCAATAAGTAAGTCCGTAGGGCCAACACTCACATTAGTAGATCTCCAGAGCATATTGTCCATGTGTTTAGCAGATAAATCAATGGCAAATCCTTTCTTTGAATATCCTAGATTAAACAGTAATCCTTCTCCATTTTTATAAATATAATTGAATAGCTCATTTTGATTATCAGGATAAGGATCATTTATTTTATATACGTATTCTGCGTTAAATCTCCATTTGTTATATCTTAAATTAGCTCTAAATGAACTTGCTCCAACATTTTTTGGAAGGTTAAATAGTGGGGTATTGTTGTCTTCATTGAATTTACTTACAAAACTTCCTCCAATAGTCGCTTTAAACTTAGAGTTTCTTAATGAATCAAACATTTCGTTGATGTTTATTTCACCATCAATTGCTCTGACTATTCCGTTACCGTTGACTAGTCCGTCTTCAAAACGATGTCTTTGTTTTCCGATCATTCCCTTTATGAAAATCCCTTTGTAAGGATTGTACTTTAGTCGAATGCCATCAAGTGCATTATCAATCCCTAATTGTCTTTCTTCATAAGCCCTCAGAATCATACCACTTCCTAACTGGTCATAAAAATTCCCTATAGTTAGTTCTAAATCTTCATCACTCCAACTTAGATAGCGATATCCAAACCCCGTTCCATTAAAAGACGTTGGATATCCCTCTAGAGTATTGAGATAAGTTTCATATCTGATTCCAGCTCTAAAATTACCGCGCTGAACGTTTACATTTGCAAAACCATTAAAACCAAGTAGTTGATCTGGAAGGGCAGCGTTAATAATTGTATCTTCTTGATAGTATTGACCTATGGTTTGAATGTTTCCAGAAACGATAGTAGGATTTACATCGTCTTGAGAAAAGGAATAAATTGAAATTCCTGTAAAAAGGAAAAAAACAATTTTCTTCATTACAAGCCTGTTAGCTTCTCATAAAGTTCTTCTTCATCTCCTGGAGAATAATTATTGTGATCCCAAACGATTTTACCTTCACCATTTATTAAAAAGGTATGAGGAACATTGTTAACTCCCATAGCTCTTCTTAAGTCGCTATTGGGATCCATAAGCACTAAATACTCCCAACCTTGTGCATTTACGTAAGGTTCAACTCTTGAGCTTGACCGAGCGTCATCAATAGATACCGCGATTAATTTAACTCCGGTTTCATCAACCCAATCTTCATATTCTTCAGCTATAGTATTAAGCTCAGCTTTACAAGGTTTACACCATGTTGCCCAAAAGCTAATGATCATGGGCTTTCCATTGTTGTTTAACTTTGCGAAATTATGTGAATTACCTTCCATGTCTTTTAAATTCACACTAGGTAGTTGACCTAAAATCAATATGCTAAACATTAGAAGACTTAGTAGTGAGATTAACTTTTTCATATATATTTTTTTTGAATTGGGCAAAAACCGAACCAAAAAGGGACATTAAAAATTAAAGGCGGGAATTCCCGCCTTTATTATAAAATTTATTTATTTACAGTAATTCTAGAATTATAAATGTTTTTTCCAGATCGAACATGAATAAAATAATAACCTGAACTTAAATTGCTAGCGTCTAAATTAACAATTTGTTCTCCTTCAACAATTCCTAGGCTTTTATTAAATACGATTTGACCAATTGAATTTAAAATTTCAATTCGTGTTGCAGAAGAATTGTCTGCAGTAAATTCAATATTTGCATACTCATTAATTGGATTAGGATATGTGGTTAATGTTTTATTTGATAATTCACTAATTAAAGTGGATGGGTTGGTGCTTAACAC
>CAZJVX010000031.1:0-12804 GCA_964549345.1 uncultured Flavobacteriales bacterium
ATACATCTTTTTTGTGAACCATTTCTATTACTTGATGGATGTGCCTTGTAGGTATAGAAAATGCACCAGCAATTGAGCCACCAGGAGTCATCCTTTGAATATTGGCTGTATCTGTCCCTCCTGCTGTTAAAATTTCATGCTGCCAATTTATCTTATTTTTATCTGCTGTCTTTTGCATGAAATTCACCATTCTAGAATCGCAAATGGTACTTCCGTCAAGGATTTTGACGGCAACTCCGTTTCCAAGAGATGTGATCTTCTCATGCTCTGCTGCTCCAGGCACATCGTAAGCAATAGTGGTATCTAATCCAAATCCAAAGTCAGGTTTTATTTTTTGTGTAGCTACCTGTGCACCTCTTATCCCTACTTCTTCTTGAACGGTAAATACAGCGTACGTATCAAATGCAGGGTTGGTTAATTTTTTAATGGTTTCTATTAATATGAAAACAGCTATTCTATTATCAAGACTTTTACAGTTTACACAATCACCCATTTCAATTAATCCCCTTTCTCTTGTTATAGGGTTTCCTACGGAGATAATTTCATCTACTTCTTTTTTAGGCATTCCGAGATCAATATAGTAGTCTGTAATTTTAGGCACCTTATTTTTTTCTTCAGGGCTCATTACATGAATTGGTTTTGATCCCATAACTCCAATAACATCTTTTTTTCCGTGAACAATCACACGTTGCGATGTTAAGGTTTTAGGGTCGAATCCGCCAAGAGTATGAAATTTGAGAAATCCATTATTATCAATATGAGTGACTATAAATCCAATTTCGTCCATATGTGCACCAATCATTACTCTTTTCCTATTGCTTTTCCCTTTTTTGAGCACGATCACATTACCCATATTATCTAATTCAATATCGTCAGCAAAATCTTTGATTTCCGATATGACCAACGATCTTACTCTGTCTTCAAAACCGGGGGCACCTGGTGTTTCACATATGGTTTTTAATAATGTTGTATTAATCATATTTATTCTATGTAGCTTAATTTGAGCATGTTCGTTTTTCCACCCTCTCCTAGAGGCATGCTAGCTGTATTGATGATTAGATCTCCACTTTCAACTAATTCTTGATTCTTGAGTAGATGATGAATATCAGCTATGGTATGATCTGTACTTATAGTTTTATCATAATAAAAAGTCTTAACTCCCCAGACTAAAGATAAAGTACTAAGCAGCTTCTTATTACTGGAAAAAACAAATATAGATGACTGAGGTCTTTGACTTGAAATTTTATACGATGTATATCCAGAGTGGGTCATAGTGATGATGGCTTTTGCACTTACCCGTTGAGCTAATCTACACGCATTAAAGCAGATGGAATCGGTAATAAATCTTTCATGATTCTTTTTGGGCATGGTTTCTTTTATAAAAAGTTCAGTGTAGTTTTCCTCCACTTCTTGTATGATCCTTGTCATGATTTTGATTACTTCTACAGGATGTTTTCCCACAGATGTTTCACCACTTAGCATCACAGCATCGACTCCATCCATTACAGCATTGGCCACATCATTAACTTCTGCACGATTGGGTGTAATATTATCCATCATGCTTTCCATCATTTGAGTAGCAATGATTACTGGTTTAGCCATTTCCTTTGCCTTCTGAGCAATTTTCTTTTGGATAAGTGGAACATTTTCAAGAGGAATTTCTACTCCTAAATCTCCTCTAGCAACCATTACAGCATCGGTTTCCTGCATAATTCCATCTAAATCTTCAACTGCTTCGGGTTTTTCAATTTTAGCAATTATTTTGGCATTCCCATTCATGCTTGCTATTAGGTGTCTTAACTCTATTATCTCCCTTGCTGTTCTTACAAAAGAAAATCCAACCCAATCTACTTCTTGAGCGAGCGCTACTTCAAGATCTGCTTTGTCTTTTGCGGTTAAACTCGAAGTAGAAATTTTTGTATTAGGAAGATTAATTCCTTTTTTTGAAAACAACACACCACCAGCAATTACTTCTGTTATTATTTCATCTTTTTGGTTTGTTTTTTTTACTTCGAGATGAATTTTACCATCATCCAATAGAATTCTTTCTCCTTCATTCACATCAAAAGCCAATTGGCTGTAATTTACAAATGCAGATTTTCCTTTAGGGGTTTTATCTCCAGTGTATAGTATGAAATCATCCTTTTTTTCTAAAAGTAGTCCTTCAGCTGGCATATCTCCTATCCTAATTTTAGGACCTTGTAAGTCTGCCAGTAATGCCGAATGAGTCTCTAATCTTTTATCCACCTCTCTTATTAACGCAATGGCTTGGATATGATCTTCGTGGCTGCCATGTGAGAAATTGATTCTAAATACATTTACGCCCTGTTTTATCATATTTTCTATAATCTCTTTTGAATTTGTGGAAGGCCCTACAGTGGCCACTATTTTCGTTCTTTTCTTCATGTTAAAAAATTAAATTTTTTTTGGATCGAAGCATAGTTACATCAACCTTATTAACCGAGAGAATAAATGGAATATCTCTTAGTTTATCAATGATATTATGAGAAATCAACGCATCTCTTGATTTAACCATGAGAAAAAAATCAACATGTTTTTGTTCTTCTATTAACTGCTGATTTTCATGTTTATTACCTATTAAATAATATGTTTCTAGTATGTCATCACTTTCGAACTTAAATATGGGGAATTGACTATTTTGCTTTTCTTGTTGATTAAAAATAACTTCAATATTTTCTGTGGTTCTTTCTAAAGAAAGATCTAATGAATTATTAATTGCCCAACATATCCTATAATCTTTTTCATGACTTGATATTCCATAAAGATCAAAATCATACTCGTATTCTTCCTCTAGATGATATTTCATTGAAATAAATGTATCCTAATTTAACCTAAAAATTGTACTAAAGATTATTAGATATACATAATTGATTGTGAACTTAACGTTTAATTAACGAAAAGGATTTACATATTTAAAATATATTTACTTGCACTGTATAGTAAATCTTCCTTAAAAGTATTACTCATAAGTTGCACTCCAAAGGGTAAATTGTTGGAGTGTTGACCCATGGGTAACGAAACAGCTGGCACACCAACTATGTTTGCATGAACCGTAAAAATGTCTTGTAGATACATCTGAATGGGATCATTTATTTCACCTATTTTGAATGCGGTAGTTGGTGTAGTTGGAAAAAGCAAAATATCGTTTTCTTTTAACATTTGCTCTGTTGTTTCCTTTATTAATTTTCTAACTTTTTGAGCTTTTGTAAAGTAGGCATCATAATAACCAGAACTTAGGACAAAATTACCCAACATAATTCTTCTTTTAACCTCCAGACCAAAACCCTCTGTTCGGCTAAGTTCATAGGTGGAGTTTATATCATTGGCGTTCTCACTTCTGTAGCCAAAATGAGCTCCATCATATCTTGCTAGGTTTGATGATGCTTCAGCTGTAGTTAAAACATAATAGCAAGGAACAAGGTGTTTTACAAATGGAAAATTGATATAGTTAATCTGATGCCCATCATGTTTTAATTTTTCAATAACGGACTCGGTTTTTATTTTGATTTCAGGGTCAAGGCTTTTAAAGTTGAGGTAATCTTTAGGTATACCTATTGCCATTTTATTATTAAGTGGTTCAATTTTCCTAAGATGAGTTTCTTCACTAGCTATAGTGCTATCAAATTCATCTTTTCCACTCATGATATGGGTCAACAAGCAGGCATCTTCAATATGTGTTGTAAATACTCCAATTTGGTCAAAACTAGAGGCATATGCTAACAACCCATTTCTTGAAACTCTACCGTACGATGGTTTCATGCCAATTACCCCACAAAATGATGCGGGTTGTCTAATAGAACCACCTGTATCTGAGCCTAATGATGCCATACACAATCCTTCAGCAACAGCTACGGCAGAACCTCCTGACGAACCACCAGGTACTCTAGTTTCATCTAAATGATGTTTAACAGGTCCATAAAAGCTGTTTTCATTGGAACTCCCCATAGCAAATTCATCACAATTTAACCTTCCAATGATAATGGCATCTTCATCTAGTAGTCGTCTTACTGCGGTGGCATTAAACACAGAATTAAATCCATTTAATATTTTAGATGATGCAGTAACTTCGTGATCTTTATAGCATATGTTATCTTTTATACCGATAATCATTCCTGCTAATGCACCTTGATTTTTATTTTTAATTTTACCGTTTACTTCTGCAGCTTTTTTCAGAGCACTTGCCTTAAAGATCTCAATAAATGAGTTTGTACTAGAATGTTCTATTTTATGAATATAGTGCTTGCAAATATCTACAAGGTCTAGTTGCCCTTGAACTAAAAGTTGGTTAATTTCAGAAAAAGAAGATGGAAGATTCAAGACAATCTATGCTTATTTATCTGCATCGTTTTCGTCCTTGTTTGTTGCGTCTTTAAATTCTTTAACGCCTTTGCCTAATCCACGCATCAGTTCAGGTATTTTTTTGCCACCAAAAAGAAGTAGAACCACAATAACAATGAGCACAATACCCCACGGCCCCATTTTTTGAACGAATAAAAACATGTTTTCCATGCGACAAATGTATTAAAAATTTTAAAGTCTAAAACCAGTTATAGCAGAAACACAACCTGATATTTCTTCTTTTTCATTAGTGTCATCTTCACTACTGTTAGTAGGCGATTTAGGTACGATCAAGGAAATAATAAGCTGTTGAGTTGTAGACACTCTAAAATCAAAATTTTTTATTGCTTCACCATGATTGTCAAAATATAATTGTCGCTTTGCATTTCGAATGGTAAATTGAATATTGCCAAGAGATTCATCAGAACAAACAGCAATACGATAATGCTGGCCCTTGTAGAAAGTAGCCATAAACTGGTGTTTTTCACCTGGTTTTAATTCACTGGTATTTGATTCACCTGTGGCTACATAATTTCCAAGAAGCTTTTTACAATACTCTTTAGCAAAACCGCGACACTGAGCATTTGTATTTGAAATAAAAAACAGGCTGAATAAGATGATTAGAAGTCTCATAAGAATTGAATTAATATATTTTGTCTAATACTTGAAATTTTATTTCGAATTAAGTTAAGATCGGTTTCTCTCAAATTAAAGGTAAGATAATTTCCTAATTCATATTCATCATTAATTAACTTAATTGAAGTTGAATCTAGGTTTTCAATAGGATAAGGTATGCTGTCAAATATAGTTTTAAGTTCTGTTAAAGGAAAAATGATGTAATCATTTATTCTATCGTTAAATTCAAATGATTTGTTTAATTGAATCAAGTTCTCTAACACTATTTTTTGATCAGATATGATGTCTTTGATGGATTTGTTTGCGGTGTCAATTAATGATAGTCCACAAGCAATATGAACACCTTCTATCCATCCCCCAGTAATAAGTAGGGCTGCTAAATCATGATCTTCGTTTTCTTTTAGCATATTATCAATCTCCCAAAATTGATCACTAATGATAATCTGCATGGAATCCCGGTTGTTTATGTTATTATCAATTCTATCTTTTGTTTTGTCATTAATGACAGCGCTTAAGTTTATCTGCTTAGCTAGTTTAATTACTTCCTCAAGTAATCGACTGGTTTCTTTTTGTTTTTCATAAACCATAGCGTAATTAAGATCAGTGCTTAAGACCCCTAACACTAAAGCAGTACTTGTTTTTTTTGAAAACGGCATTAATTCATTTTCAGGAAACAATAGATCACTAGAAAATTTCAATCCCCCTTCTCGAATTAGAATGGTTGTTTCAATTGGAGAAGGAATACTGTAATAAATATTTTCTAAAACCCCATCAGTGGGGCTTTCTTCTGTTGGATATATAGTATCTAGAACTACTTTTTTCTCTTCTACCGAACCACAACTTATTATGGATACCAAAACAACGTATGTAAGAACTTTTTTCATTTAATGTGCTTCTAGCCAATTTTCCCCAACACCTATTTCAATTTTTAAAGGAACATTAAAATCTATTGCCTTGGTCATTTTATGCTGAACTAATTCTTTTAATTCTTGCTCTTCCTCCTTAGCCATATCAAATACAAGTTCGTCATGTACTTGCAGTAACAGCATTGATCTCATCTTAGATTTTGCCATTTCTTTGTGTATATCGATCATAGCAATTTTTATTATATCTGCCGCACTACCTTGTATAGGAGCATTGATGGCATTTCGTTCATCAAAACCTCTCATTGTTGCATTACCACTATTGATATTATGTAGGAAACGTTTTCGTTTTAAAATAGTTTCCACATAGCCCAATTTTTTGGCCTTTTCAATGTTATTTTCCATATATTCTTTTACAAGAGGAAACTCTTTGAAATAGTTTTCTATAATCAATTTGCTCTCAGATCTTTTTATTCCCAAGCGTTGGGATAATCCAAACGCAGATATGCCATAAATAATACCAAAGTTCACCATTTTAGCTTTATTCCTCATTTCTTTATCTACCTGATCAGTTGTGGATTGGAAAATTTTTGCGGCTGTCTCTGTATGAATATCTCTATCATTTTTAAAGGCGTTTATCATTGACTCATCTTGGCTTAGCCCTGCTATAATTCGCAATTCAATTTGTGAATAATCTGCACAAAGAATTAAATGGTCTGAATCTTTTGGACAAAAAGCCTTTCTTATTTCTTTTCCGAGTGCAGTTCTGATGGGTATGTTTTGAAGGTTAGGGCCAGTAGAACTTAATCTACCTGTGGTTGTCACTGATTGCATATAGTTGGTATGCACCCTATTTGTCTTTGGCTCTATTAGCTTGGGGAGTGCATCAACATAGGTAGACAGTAGTTTTTTCTGAGTTCGATATTGAAGCACATGATCAATAATTGAATGTTTGCCTTTTAACTTGAGCAGAGTAGCTTCATCAGTTTTAAATTGACCTGTTTTTGTTTTTTTAGCCTTTTCATCCAGTTTTAAATGTCCGAACAAAATTTCTCCTAATTGCTTGGGGGAATCAATATTGAATGAAGTTCCAGCTTCTTGAAACATTGTTTCTTGTAATGCATTGAGGTTTTGATTCAGGACTTGAGAAAATGCTTCAAGTTCTCGTGTGTTAATATTAATACCCGCTCTTTCCATATGAAATAGAACTTCAATTAAGGGCATCTCTACTTTTTCAAATAGAGTTTCTAGTTTTAAGGATTGGAGCTTGGTTTTGAAAACCAAATAAAGCTGGTAAGTGAGGTCAGCGTCTTCTGCTGCATAATCTTTTAGCTTTTCGACTGGGACACTGCTCATGTTAATTTGTTCCTTCTTTTTTTCACCAATTAAATCTTCAATTGGTATTGGATTATATTTTAGAATTGTTCTAGACAAGTGATCTAGGTTATGTCTTTGTTCAGCATCAATTAAATAGTGAGCGATCATGGTATCAAAAATGGGACCGTCAATATGGATTCCGTTTTCATACAAAACACCAAGATCGAACTTAAGATTATGTGCTATCTTAATGCTATTGGATTTGAAAAAAGGTTGGTATAGGTTTAAAATTTCTTGATTAATATCTTGAGTTAGGTTGCAATAGAACCCTTCGTCAGCCTTGAAGGAAAACGAAATTCCTAGCAATTTAGCCTCATCAATTTTAAGAGATGTGGTTTCAGTATCAAAAGAAACAACCTTCTGCTTTGATAGCTGTTCAATAAAATTTTCGTGTTCTTGTCTAGAGCTAATCAGTTGGTAATTTTTTTTGACCGATTGTATATTATCCAATTTTTCTTTTTCATCCTCTATTTTGGCATCAGCCATAGATCCAAAAAGATCCATTTGCTTTTCTTGAATAATGGGTTTCCCCAAGATTCGCTTACCTAGCTGATTAAATTCTAGTTGTTGAAATAGCTTTATGAGTTCTTTTTCATTCACTTCTTTTCTTGAAAATTCTGATTCCTCAAATTCAACTGGGCAGTCCAAAATAATAGTGGCAAGCTGTTTAGATAATATAGCCTGCTCTGCGAAATTTTCTACATTTTCTTTTAATTTCCCTTTTAGATCATGGGTATTTTTGATGAGGTTCTCTATGCTTCCGTAAGTTGAAATTAGTTTTTTAGCTGTTTTTTCACCCACACCTGGAACACCTGGAATATTATCTACTGCATCACCCCATAGTCCAAGTATGTCAATAACTTGCAAAGGGTCCTTCACTTCAAATTTTTCACACACTTCTTTTGGTCCTAGTATTTCACTTGGGTTTCCTGATCGCCCAGGCTTGTATATGAAAATATGATCAGACACTAATTGCCCAAAATCTTTATCGGGAGTCATCATGTATATTTCAAACCCTTTTTTTTCTGCTTGTTTAGCTAACGTACCTATCACATCGTCAGCTTCAAACCCTTCCTCCATTTCTACTTTAATGTTCATGGCTTTTAGCAGGTCAAAAATATAAGGTATTGCTTTTCTTATATCTTCAGGCATTTCTTGCCTATTTGCCTTATAGTCCGCAAAAACACCCTCTCTGTCTGAACCTCCAGGTGGGTCAAAAACTACACCTAAGTGTGAAGGGTCAAACTTATTTGTCACTTCTAATAAACTATTGCAAAAACCAAAAATCGCAGAGGTATTTAAGCCTTTTGAATTTATTCTAGGGTTTTTAATAAATGCAAAGTGCGCCCTATATATTAAAGCATATGCGTCTAATAAAATTAGTTTTTTTGACATTTTATTTACTGGTTATATAAGTAATTTAAAACAGTTTGTCCTACTGCTTTAAGTGTAGGTTTGTGAATGATTTCCATGTTATCGGCATGCGTATGATGAAAATGACCAAAATCAAATCTACCCGTGTAAGGCCTAATGTCGTAGTGGATGATGTCAATAACAGGGATTTTTGCAATCTGATTAATGTAGGTGTGATCATCTGTTAAGGGTGGGGCAATTTTTTTCTGAAAATGTTTTCCATAACCCAGATGCTCACCAAGTTTCCATACTTTATTTAGATGAAAGCCTGCAAATCTTCTAGATATTTCTTCCTTTGGAAAAACTGCATTTTCAGCTCCTACCATATCTAATAAAATACCAAAATTTGGTCTTTTGTAATCGGATTTTAAATTGTAGCTCCAATATTGTGATCCTAAGCACCATGTGTCATTCATGCTCTGTAAATCAAAAAAGCCATTGGTTTGTTGCGGTGCACCATAATCTTCTACATCGAAAAATATAAATTCAACACAAATATCTAACGAGTCTTTGGATATTAATCTAGCAATCTCAAGTAATACTCCAACTCCGCTAGCTCCGTCATTAGCTCCTAAAATAGGTTTGTTTTTATTCACGCTATCCCTGTCTGCAAATGGTCTAGTGTCCCAATGTGCACAGAGTAATACTTTTTTATTTGCATTTGGGTTATGTATTCCTGAAATATTTCTAAGTGGTAATTTACTCATGTTGAATGCAGTTACTTCACCTATTTGTTCTGAGGTTTTTAACTGATAAGAATTTAATTTTTTCACGAGCCAATCTCCACAGGCGGTATGTTTTGCAGTATTAGGTATTCTAGGCCCAAATAAGACTTGCTTTTCAATAAAACTGTAGGCAGAATCTACATTAAAATTCGGACCTGCATTCCAAACTTCCTTTTTGGGCTTTAAATTAATCGTGTTGTGCTTTTCGGTGTCTTGGTGGGAACAACTAAAAATAGTCATTCCAAAAAATAGAATGATTGTTTTTTTAATGAAATTTAATTTTTGTCGCATAAAATCTAGCTAAAATAACTAAGAAGATCAAAAAAGATATTTTTAGTTGTGTAATATTCCCATTAAAACTCGTTATTATCTAGTTTTATATTTATATATGTGAGTTAAATGAATCTATATTCAAATAAGCAAAGATGGAAACAAGTTCTCTTGTTTGCTGGATTATGTATAGTAGGGCTTATTATTTGGCTGACATCGGTTATTGCCAATAATGTAAAAAAAGCGGAGATAGAGAAAGTACAGTTATGGAGCCAAGCAATAAAGAAAAAAGCGGAACTAGTTAGGTTAACAAATGATGCATTTAATCAGTTAGCTTCTAAAGAAAGTGAAAAAGTTCGCATTTGGGCTCAAGCAACTAAGGAATTAGAAAAGCCTCTTGGTGATTATGGATTTGCACTACAAATTATTCAAAACAACAAGGACATCCCTCTGATTTTGAGAGACGGATTAGGCCATTATGTTTCACATAAAAACATGAAATTAGACCCTAAAAACACTGCTCTAATTGATTCATTATGTAGCTCATGGGGTACCCAAAACAGTCCAATTGAAATAAATTATTTTGAAAATCGTAGACAAAAAATTTTTTATACCAATTCTGTCAACTATTTCAAGCTTGAAGTGTTGAGAGATTCCTTATTAGATGCTTTTTCTGATGAAATCATGAATAACATAGCTCAGTTACCAGTCATATTCTGGAGTGATGAAGGAGATTCTTTAATCGCATCAAATACAGTAAACTTCAATACCCCGAAAGCCGAAATTGTAAAACAGATGAATAATATGGTTGAAGATAATTTACCAATTGAAATCGTTTTAGGTAATAACCATAAGGGTAAAGTATACTATAACAATTCAGCTATTTTTTATCAGCTGCAGTATTTCCCTATACTTTCTTTAGCTATCGTAGCCTTGTTTTTACTTGTTGCTTACTTATCGTTCAGTTCATTTAGAAAGGCTGAGCAAAATCAAGTTTGGGCAGGAATGGCTAAGGAAACAGCTCATCAATTGGGCACTCCTCTGTCATCTCTTCAGGGTTGGATTACCCTTTTAAAAGAAGAGGGAGTTAAACACGAAGCATTTAATGAGATGGAAAAAGATATTAATCGACTATCAATAGTATCTGATCGATTCTCCAAGATAGGATCCAAGGTAGAAATCAATTCAACAAATATGGTCCAGTTTTTCCATGACTATATCGAATACATGAAAAAAAGAATTCCGTCTACAATTGAATTAAAAGTATCCTTTAGTCACGAACAAATTTTTGCAGACATTAATCCTTCTTTATTTAGTTGGGTAATCGAAAATTTACTTAAAAATGCTGCAGATGCTATGCGGGGGAAAGGAGTTATTGAAGTTCAAATTAATAAAGTTAATTCAGCTACATCCATTTTAATTATAGATAGTGGTAAAGGCATACAATCCCATGTTCAAAAAAATATATTTGAGCCTGGTTATACCACTAAAGATCGCGGATGGGGTCTTGGATTATCTTTGGTAAAACGAATTGTGGAAGGCCATCATGAGGGGAAAGTTAGCGTAAAGTCTAGTAAATTAGGCAAAGGAACTACTTTTGAGGTTGTGCTTCCAAAACATAAATAATTACATTTTAAAAACAATAAGAAGTAACGAATCGTATTTTCAGTTTTATGCTAAGATTTATTTTTTTTATACTTCCTCTTTTAAATTTTCCTTATGATTTTTTGGCAAAAAATAATCTTCAGATTCATAATGAGATAAATGATATCAGTCAGTTAGAAACAGAAATTCACAAACAAGATTTTATAATATCGTTTGTTGTTTTTTTATTCTTTCTCTTGCTTGCTTTATGGGTATTAGGAAAGAAAAACAGGAAATTAAGAAAGATGGCCACTTTTGCAGAAAATGATCCTAATGTAGTACTAGAGCTTGATTTAGATTTTAAGTTAAAGTATTGTAATGAAGCAGCTATGAAGCATGAGAATTTGGTTGAGCTGATGTATGAAAGACACCCTTCAAGAAAAAAGTTTGAGTATTTATTGAATAGTACTATCAAAAATAAAAAAACAGGAAAGTATATTTTTGATGAGCCATTTGTATTAGACAGTACTTACTTTTCTTTGAATTTATATGTCAATAAGGAAATGAAATTTCTAAGAGCCTACATGTCTGATATAACCGAAAAAACACTCTTACAAGAAAAAATTACAAGACAACGAGATTCCATAATAGATAGTCTTAATTATGCTAAATATATCCAGCGTTCATTATTACCTGATGTCAAAAAGATGGAAAATTATTTTGGTGAAAATTTAATTTATTCCATGCCAAAAGATATTGTTGGTGGAGATTTTTATTGGTTTAAAACATTTGGGGAAAAAGCAATTTTAATTGCTGCAGATTGTACAGGCCATGGAGTTCCTGGTGGATTTATTACTATGCTGGGAAGTTTATTGATTGAAACATCTACCGGTGACACCATAAAATCTCCTGAAATTATTTTAAGTGATCTTAACCGTGGACTAGTAACTCTTTTGAAGCAAGAAGAAGAAGATTCTATTCAAGACGGTATGGATTTAGCCATATGTCTAATAGACAGAAAACAGAGGACAATTAAGTTTAGCGGCTCAAGAAATGGTATTTATATCATCCATGATAATGGTGACATTTCAAATTTTAGTGGTGATTCGGTACCAGTGGGAGGTGTGTATTCTAAAAGACATAATCCACTTGATCGTGAATATGAAATGCATGAAATTAAGTTAAAAGAAAATGATTGGGTTTTTATGTATAGCGATGGATTCTATGATCAGTTTGGAGGACCAAAAAATAAATCTATGGGCAGTAGCCGATTTAAAAACTATTTAAAAGAGGCTGTGCTATCACAAAAAACTTCTTCTCATGATATGAATCAATTCTTCAACGAATGGAAAGGTGCTCATGAACAGATAGATGATGTTCTTGTAATCGGATTTAAACTTTAGATAAATCGAAGTTTAGTATAAACGACTTTTATTTATTAGTTTTTATACATTTGCGCCAAAATTCTACTACACTTAACTATCACAATTTTACATTATGAATATTCAAAATATTTTATCCTCTTTAGGAGTTGAATCAAAAAACAGTGGTGCTGCTATTGGGGCCAATTGGTTAAC
>CAZJVX010000032.1:0-12787 GCA_964549345.1 uncultured Flavobacteriales bacterium
ATATCCCACATATGAGTACTTCACTTTGTAACTTCCTTGATTTAAAGTGAGGGAATAAAATCCATACACGTTGGTCGTGGTGCCTTGACCTAATTCTTCAACAAACACACTAACTCCAATTAAACCTTCACCAGAACTTGCATCTTTCACATAGCCGCTTAAGGTAAACTGTTGGCCGTAGCCCAAACAGAATAGGAAAGTTAATAGTAGCGTTTGGAGGAATTTCATCTCGCAAATTTAATTATTTTGTTTATCTTTTTGATTAATTAGTTAAACAAAATTTATCCACCCTTAAATTTTACGTTTGCTCCTAAGTCTTTTAAGAATTGTTGAACTTTATTTCTATGGTCACCCTGTACATAAATCTCTCCATGTTTATAACCACCACCAACACCACATTTTTGCTTTAGCTTTTTAGCTAAATCACTAGCATCTTCATCAGATCCTGTAAACCCTTCTATCAAGGTTACTGTTTTTCCTCCCCTATTTTTTCTATCCACCAACACATATAAATTCTGTTCTGAAATAGGAATAGAAGAAACTTCATCAACCTCTTCCTCATATTCAAAGTTTGGATTAGTTGAATAAACAACATTAATCCTATTTTTTTTGGACTTTTTACTCATTATTGATGAAAGATTAAGGCCTTTTCTGACTTATCATAAAGAAGCTTTAATTCGTCATTTACAAAATTTTCAAATGACTGATAGTTCAAGACTTTTGTGGTATCTTTTGTCCAATTCACAATGAAGACATAGTTGGTATCGTAACTTCCCTCAACTTCCGAGAAAGATCGTCCATAGTTCAATGAATTTACATCCGGAAAGTGAACTAAAATTCGATCATTTAAGCTGTTTAACTTTGCATTTTCTTCATCAATGTATTGAAGTACCTTTTTGTACTCCAGCATTTCATTGTAAAGAGACTCAATTTTTTCATCATTGTTTACTAAAATTTTATTTAGTAGTTGCTGTTCATCAATGGCTTTTTGCTGTAAATTATGTACTTCGAAAACAGCATTTCCGAGATCGTATTTTTTTAGCTGAAGACCCCAAAGCTCTTGAATTTCACTATTGATGTATTTACCATCAATATTTAAAGTGATTTTGGGAGCTTCTTTATCGTATTCTAAAATGATATTATCTTCCGATAAAACGATCTGATTATCAATGGTAATTTGCTCGGATATGAATCGCTCTGTGTTTTGGACAAATATGGATTCTTGTATGATGTTGTAAAATTTAAAAACACTAGGAATTACAATCAATAACAAAATGATAAATACATACACTTTGACCTTTCGCTCAATTTTAGGATTGACATATTGTACTTTTGGAAAACTGAGCAATCTAAGCACTACATAGGTGGCCAAACAAATGAATACACTATTTAATAGAAAGAGGTATAAAGCTCCAATAAAATAGCTCCAATTCCATAGTGCTAAACCAAAACCAACAGTACACAATGGCGGCATCAAAGCAGTAGCAATAGCTACTCCGGGAATTACGGTAATGGCAGTTGATTTATTACGAACAGTGGCCGCAATTACACCAGCTAAACCTCCAAAAAAGGCTATCAATATATCCAACACCTGTGGCTTGGTTCTGCTTAATAATTCAGCTGTTTCTGTTTTGATCGGAGATACTTTAAAGAAGATAAAAGAAGCCAGCAAACTAGCAACAACCATAATACCGAAGTTTTTCAGAGAAGTTATTAGCGCTTTGAAATCGTTGGAAGAGAGTGCATATCCTATTCCTCTAATAGGTCCCATTAGCGGTGAAATAAGCATAGCACCAATGATGACCGCTGTTGAATTATTGATCAGTCCAATAGAAGCAATGATAATGGAACAAATTAAAATCCAAATATTAATGGCACTAAAAGAAATATCGTTTTTAATATCAACGATGGTTTTTTCTTTATCCACTACATCGTAAATAGAGAATAGCTTTTTTATGAATCCGAATATAGACTTGATGCCTTTACTGACCGAAACTTTCTCCACTTCAGACTTGATAGGATCGTAATCAATTTTTCCTTGATCTTCCATAAATTAATTTGAGTAACTAATGTAATAACAGATCAGATACTTTTTGTAAACTTTTTTGATTTTCTTCCGTATTCAACTGTTCATAAATCTGGTTTTTATCTTTAGATGTCAAATGCCAACTCATTGAAATTTCGTCACTTGACCCTTCCTTTAAGGAAAATTCAACATAATGTATATCTCCTTTAAAACTAGATTTCAACTGATTTAACATTTCATCATTTCGGTAATCTTGAATCTTTAAAAAATTACCATAAACATTGGTTAACGGAGTAAACAACTTTGAAATCAAACTACCCGATTGCTTATCTTTAATTTTTGTTTTCTTCTCCCTATCTCTTAGCTGTATAATGACAACACCAGACGTATGTTCATGAATCCAATTTTTAAAATTATCTATATACTTTATGGATGTAGTTAATCCTAAATTATCTCTTAATCCAGCATCCATAACCTCTATCTTGGGCTCAGATGGAAGAAATACCATTGGTAGTATATATGGGAAAGTTGCATTCATTCTCATGGCAGAAGAGATTTTTAAATGTTGAGGATCATTTTTGTTAAATAGAGTTGAAAACTCAATGTTTTCTAAAGCTATTTTTTCTGAAAAAAGACTAGTGTCTGTGCTACACAAAAAAGTTATTTTTTGAGGAGAAATAAGCAATCGTCTTCCATCATTTACTACGCTAGGAGAAAATATCATCATGGGAATATCAGAATGGTATTCTGGCAACTTGTAATCTAAAATTCGCTTACCTTCAAAACAGTTCAAATTTTCAATTAAATTCTTTTCAAAAAACCAACCTCTATCTTTAGTATAGATATACTTTCCATCGTCATGTTTTTTAAATCGGTAAAACATGTCTGTAGTAGCTATACTAAACGCCAATGGATTTAGTAGATCTTTGGAAATCCTACTTTTCATTTCATTACCATTTACCATGGTTTCACCATATATTCCTTTCTTATAATTTTCTCTATAAAATGCAGCGCCAATCATTCCACCCGAAGCTCCTGTAATCAAATGAGTCTGTTTGATTAATTGTTGGTTTGTAATACTGTCAAGAAAGCTCAACACATGTACTGTCCATAGCGCTGATCTTAAACCACCTCCACTTGTATTAATAAATACCATTTTAGGTTTATTTATGCCTTTATTTTTTTGACTCCAATGAGTTAATATTTCAATATTTTCTTTTATTGAATTTTCAACCTTTAATTTATCCTGCTGAAGTTCACTGATATTTTCATGATCATATTTAGGTTTTAAATCATAGTTTAGACCATATGCATAGTTTCTAAATTGAAATAATTGAAATCGATTAGTTAGAAAATTAAAAGAAACTACAGCAAGGATAAGAAAGGTTAATGTCCAGCCTTTAAACCAAGAATATAGGACCGAAAAAAGCATGATTAATAATGTGAACAACAAAAAAATACTTGCACCAGCAGGAATATTAAGCCAAGAAATGTCTCTGAAAAAACCAATACCCAAGAACGAGATAATTAAAGCCAACTCAAAAATAGATGCATTTACATGGTTTTGTGTGAACACTTTTTGGATAAGTTCCTTGTCATAATGCTTTGTGCTTCTTGCAATATTTATGGAAAAAAAGTTCGACAAGTAGGTATCTACTCTCCACGTATTCTTGTACACATTAACTCTTGAATTTTTCTTTTTTTTAATAAAGTTGGACTCTTTTACTTTGTCATTTCCTAGGTTTTCAAAATAGGTTTCTGTCTTGCCACTAATCACAAATACATTTTTATTAAACTGGATAAAATACAATATGGACAACATGTAAAAAACAAACAACCCAACTAAGACACAAATGATATAAATAAAGACCATTCCACTGTTCATCAATTCTTCTTCAGTCAAGAAGAGAAAAATTTGAACTAAATAAGTCAAAATGAATAAAGAGGGAATTAACATGTTATTCAAGCAGAACTTTAAAAATGGCCTCGAGAGAGTAGCTAAAAATGTAAAATCGCGAGAAAATAAAATGTAACTGTATATATGAAAAGCCATAATAAACCCGCCTAAAGAAAATCCCATAATTAGAAAAGACCATGGACCTATCTCGCCCATATAAATTGGAGCTAAAAACAAAGTGTCTATGCCAAAACCAACCCCTAAATTACCGCTGACATATAAAAACAAAACCAACCAAAAAAGCAATAAAATATGGTTTCTCTTTATGTGTAGAAACAGAAGCTGAACAGGGAAGAAATAGATAACTCTTGTAAAGAACTTACTATTTATTCTTCTTTCTTGTATGGAGGATTCTTCAGCCATTAATTACTTTAAGATACTGAAAATCTCTGTACGCTAATTCAAATTATTTCTTTGTGCAAAAAAAAGTAATACATAAACTAAATGCACCATCGCTAAAAATAATGGAAAAACAATAACTGCGTTGCCAGTCACATAGGGCCATGAAACCGTTAATGATGCACCCAGAACAAAAAATGGCACTAAAACATAAGCCAATTGAAATATCCAATAAAATATCCAGCCCAACCTTAATCTATAAAACATCATACCGACTCCTACCATGGCCAGCACATCAAAGGCTATTCTTGCTCCATATACCTTAACCAATTGATTTTGATAATATTCATTATAAATAAACCCTTGTTCTTCCCATTGTTCAAGCACTATTCTTAGTCCATCATTCATGTTTTCAACAGAAATAGGAGAAGACATGAATAAAAAACAATGTAAACTATCGTTGGCAATGCAATAAATAAATCCTATGAAACTTAAAATGCACAGATAGGTAATGGGTGATTTTTTCTTCATCGTTTAAATCTTTTCAATTTTGTAATTATAAAATTGGTGATTATTAGGAGCTAACAACGTGATGGTTTTTAATTTTTGATTTCGAAAAATGGACAATTCTATAGTTGAACTGTGAAAATAAGAAAGCCATTTATCCAAATTTTGGTTCACTTTAACACCGTTAATGGAAAGAATATGATCATTTTCAAGTAAACCACTTTCAAAAGCTGAACTGTTTTCAAGCACTGAAATTACATGAACTTCGTTGTTTTTAAGTTGTGTTTTTAAACCATATAACCATAGCTTATTCTCTGATTCTACTGCGGTATATTTCCACCCAAATACAGAAAAGGCACGCTGTAAGTAAGGAGAAAAATCTTGGACTCCATAAACAAGTGCATCAAATAGATTAGTGAAATCTGTCCCTGACACGGATTCTAATGCATCTTTATAAGTAGATGCATCATAAGAACTTACTTTTTTACTTGAATCATGTAACACTCTCATTACATCATGTAATGTTTTTAATCCTTTGGTTTGATCTCTTATCTCAGCATCACAAATTAAAGCAATTAAAGCACCTTCTACATAGATAGATACTTTTCTTCCGGGAATTCCAGACGAATATCCGTCAAGCCACGTATCCCAACTAGATTCTGAAACGGAGTAATGAAGCCTTCCATCATTGTGAAAATGCCTCTTTAGTAAATTTGATAATTCCTTAAAATATTGAGTTTGATCAAACACATTTGACTCAAATAGAATTCGATCACCCATGTAAGTAGTTACTCCTTCTGTTACATAACCTAACTTCGTATAATTTTCACGAGTATAATCATACGGTACCATATCAAAAGGTCTTATTCCTTTAACGTTCCACACATGATATAGTTCATGAGATGAAATTCCAAGTAGTTCTGTGTATAATCGATTAAATACATCATAAGATGGGCCTAATAATATTACCGTAGAGTCATGATGTTCAACACCATGGTATGCATTATGGGTTGTGATTTGAAATAAAAAATGATACGTCTGGTGAGGAAAACCACCAAAAAGATCGATTTGATATTCAATAAATGTAGTGAAATCAACTATTAGCCTTTCCCAATTTAATTTAATCTCCCCTTGAAAGCAAAAATAAAATTGAACGCCTTTTAAGGATATTTTTTTATGTATTACGCTTGGACTAGCAATGAAAGGGGAATCAAATAATTCGTGATAATTTGCAGCTCTAAGGTTGTGACTATTTTCATTTCCGATGGCACTATAGACTTTATAGGATTTTGGAACATCTAGCGTTATTTCAATTTCAGTTTCTGGAAATTCTGGTAGGAATAAAAAACAATTAACAGGGTTAACATATAGCTGATTTTCATCTAGATATGTCGATCCTGCATTTAACTCAGCTGCATAGTATTGATAGTTAATTATGAAATCCTTACCGTTAGCTTGTATACACCATTTGTCTTTGGTCAACTTATTGAACGAAATGGGATGACCGTCCATATCATTTACTTCAAAATCTTTTATATTTTTTGCAAAATTTCCCAATTCATATCTTCCAGGTCTCCAAGCTGGCAATTGAACGATAATTTGATCTAAGCTAAACCCATTTATAGTTAAACTAAAATCAATGAAATGATTTTCTGGGTCAGAGTAGCTTAATACATATTTCATAAATCAAAAATATAATTAATGTGTAAACCTATATGTCATTTTAGATGCATAATTAAATTTGTGAGATGAAAAAATATGATGTAGTTGTACTTACTGATTCTAGATACGTAAACCCATTAGAAACAAACACGTACATAAGTAATGTATTACGAGAGGATGAGTTGGTCATAAACGCACTTAAAGAAAAAAATCTATCCGTTGTCAAAAAGGATTGGAATGACTCCATTTTTGACTGGGAAACTACACGATCAATATTATTCAGATCTACTTGGGATTACTTCGATAAATTTGAGCTATTTAAGAAGTGGTTTAATAAAACTAAAAATAAGTGTTTGATGATAAATTCGGCTGAAACCATAGAATGGAATATAGACAAACATTACTTGCTGGATCTACAAGAACATCAAATTCCAATTCCAAATAGTGAATTTATTCAAAGAAGATCATCTATTGATTTATTGGAATTAATGCAGAAAAAAAATTGGAATGAAATTGTGGTGAAGCCTACTATTTCTGGTGCAGCTAAAAATACATATAGATTAAAAAGAGGGGAAATAAATCAATTTAACCCTTCGTGGGAAAAACTCATTTACCAAGAAGATTTTATTATCCAAGAATTTCAAAATAATGTGATTACAGAGGGGGAAGTAGCCATGATAGTGATTGGTGGAAAATTTACTCATGCCGTGTTAAAAAAGGCAAAAGAAGGTGACTTTAGAGTACAAGACGATTTTGGGGGTAGCATTGCAATATACAATCCAAGTAAAGAAATGGTTAAACTTGCCGAGAAATGCACTCGTATTCTGACTCCTATCCCGTCCTATGCAAGAGTAGATATCATATGGGATAATTTCAGGGAGTTAGCAGTGTCAGAATTGGAATTAATAGAGCCAGAACTCTGGTTTAGACTAAATCCAAATGCAGCGCAAAAACTAGCACAACATGTTGACCTCATTTTAAGTGAAAAGAAATAGTTATCAAATCATATTTGAACCCATTAATTTTTAAATTCGCAATAATTTAATTGAATACTATGAACTACGATGTAATTGTTTTAGGCAGCGGTCCTGGTGGATATGTAACTGCAATCAGAGCTTCACAACTAGGGATGAAAACAGCTGTAATTGAAAAAGAATCGCTTGGCGGTGTATGTCTTAATTGGGGTTGTATCCCAACAAAAGCCTTACTCAAAAGTGCAAATGTGTATGAATACATCAACCATGCTGAAGATTATGGGATTAAAGTGAGTAGCCATAAAGCTGATTTCTCGGCTGTGGTAAAGCGAAGCAGAAGTGTGGCAGAGAAAATGAGTGGTGGTGTTCAATTTTTGATGAAAAAAAACAAGATTGATGTTATAATGGGAACTGGAAAAGTAAAGCCTGGTAAGACCATTGAAGTAACTGATGAAAAGGGGGAGAAGAAAGATTACACAGCTAAAAATATTATTATTGCAACGGGTGCAAGATCACGTCAACTTCCCAACTTAGAACAAGATGGAAAGCAAATTGTAGGATACAGAGAAGCCATGGTATTGCCAAAAATGCCAAAGAAAATGGTAATAGTTGGATCTGGTGCCATTGGAGTTGAATTTGCTTACTTCTACAATGCGATGGGTGTTGATGTAACAGTAGTAGAATATTTACCAAATATTGTTCCGGTAGAAGATATTGATGTTTCTAAACAACTAGAAAAAACGTTCAAAAAGAAGGGAATGAACATCATGACAAACTCTTCTGTAGAAAAAGTGGAGAAGTCCTCTAAGGGTTGTGAAGTTCACGTCAAAACCAAAAAGGGAATGGAAACCCTTAACTGCGATGTTGTTCTTTCAGCAGTGGGTATACAGCCTAATATAGAAAATATTGGTTTGGAAGAAACAGGAATTGTAGTTGATGCTGGAAAAATCGTGGTAAACGATTATTATGAAACTAATATTCCTGGATATTATGCCATTGGGGATGTCGTTGCTGGACAAGCCCTTGCCCATGTTGCCTCAGCAGAAGGAATTACATGTGTAGAAAAAATAGCCGGACAAAATCCAGAACCAATAGATTATAACAATATACCTGGTTGTACATATTGCAGTCCAGAAATAGCTTCAGTTGGTATGACTGAGAAAGCGGCTAAAGAAGCTGGTTATGAATTAAAGGTAGGTAAATTCCCTTTCTCTGCATCAGGTAAAGCAAGTGCTGCCGGTCATAACGATGGATTCATTAAGCTAATCTTTGATGCCAAATATGGTGAGCTTCTAGGGGGCCACATGATTGGGGCTAATGTTACCGAAATGATAGCTGAGATTGTGGCCTTAAGAAAGTTGGAAACAACTGGTCATGAGCTTATTAAGACGGTTCATCCACACCCCACAATGAGTGAAGCAGTTATGGAAGCTGCTGCTGCTGCATATGACGAAGTAATTCACATCTAAGAATTATTTTCATCTATCATTTTTAGTAAATCCTCTTCTGATTTATCAAAGATGTTTTCTAGGTAAATCATTGCATTTTTACTAAGAGGATGGTCAGGGTATAAATTAATCAACCTTTCGTATGAGGATTTGGCTAACTCTTTATTTCCCAAAACATGATCATGTATTCTGGCTACATTATGTAAGTAGGCTGGAGCCTTTTTAGATGATGGATTAAGGGCTTGTGCCTCATTGAAAAAATCAATCGCAGCATTGTAATTAGATTGAATCTCAGCACTTTTGGCTAAACATTCTAAAACATACTCTAGGCTAACTGTGTCTAATTCATTAATGTGGTTCAGATATAATTCAGATGCATATTTTTCTATTTGATTGGCCGTTTTGACAACCACTCCCCTGTTCATTGGGTTAATAGTTGTTAATGCTGATTCCGATTTTTCCAATTTGGTCATGATTGAATTCCAAGTTGGAGAAACATCGACTTTTTCAACATGATCATCACAACCTGCTACTATAAACATAAAAAATACACTTACAACGATATATCTCATCTCTTTAATTTTGGAAATTTCATTTTGTAATCTATGTCAACAATCCCCTTGCTAATATCGTCTAACTTTCTTTTTAATAGACGTCTCTTAAAAGGATTAAGGTGATCTGTAAATAGCACACCTTCAACATGATCATACTCATGTTGAATTATTCTAGCGGCAATTCCTTCAAAGGTTTCCTCATGTAATGTCCAATTTTCATCAAAATAGCTAATTCTAACAGTGGGTTTCCTTATAACTTCCTCTCTGATTCCTGGGATACTTAAACAACCTTCAGAAAAGGGCCATTCCTTTCCTTTTTCGGCTTCAATGATTGGATTTATAAAAACTTTTTTAAAGTCCTTTAACTGTAACTGCTCTTTACTAGCCTTCTCCCCTTCTTCAGGTTCTGAAAATGGAGAGGCATCAACAATAAATATTCTTAAAGATTCTCCAATTTGTGGACCTGCTAAACCCACACCGCTTGAGGCGTACATGGTATCAAACATATTGCTAATCAGTTCATTAATATCAGAACCTTCTTCAATTTCTTCAGTTTCTTTTCTTAGAACAGGTGAACCATAAGCTACAATGGGTAATATCATGGGACAAATATATTAATGAATACGATAGTTGGATTCAATATTCAAGATCTAAATCAAACTCTTCTTTAAACAAATGTAAATCAGGGTTTTTCTCTGCCATTTGAAAAAATCGCTCTCTACTTGTAAATTGGGATATTTTTTGATTTTCCATTTCAGAAACATGCAAATGAATTTGTATAGAACCATTATTTAGTTCTTTTCTCAAATGTTCCAATAGATATTGAGTTTCTTTTTGTAAGTCCATTTTTTGAACTTCAGAATCAAGATGAAAATCTACATTAAAATCATTTTTTAAAATTGGAGATGATTTGGTTAAAGTAGTGTGTAATCCCATTTTACCCTCCTTTTTTTTGATTTCGGCAAATTTATTCCACTTTTCTAGCAGTAAATGAGATGAAAATTTAGAATTTGAACTAATCAATAATTCTTCTTGCTTTTGAACTTGTTCCTCTTTGTCATTAAGTTTTTTTCTAATTCCAGAAATAGAAGTAGTTAACGATCTTTTCTTTATGCTTAATGATCTTTTAGGTGCTATTATTTTTGGTTCTTCAACTTCAAGCTCAGAACTTTCATGTTGTTTTTTAAGCTTTATATGCGTTTTTTTGATTTGATCGTTTTTAGGCAGAGGGCCTATTTCTTCAATATCTAAAAAGTTAGGGGGTAAAATAGCTACGGATTTAGCTTTTTTTTTTTGAACTTGGATGGAACATAATTGCATCAAGGTTATTTCAATGAGCAATCTTTGATTTTGACTTGACTTATAACTAGTTTCCGATTCTGAAAGAAGGGTTAGCATTGTAGTGATGTCATCTGGATCAATTTGGGTAGCCTGATCTGAAAATTTTCCCTTTAATTCGCTAGAGTATTCAAGTATTTGTAAAGTTCTTTCATCTTTTGACATCATTAGATTTCTTAAATGGGTTGCCAAACCAGAAATAAATAGTTTCCCATCAAAACCTTTAGATAGTATTTCAGCAAATAACAATAAGGATTCATGAATCTTATTTTCTAGAACTAAATCAACAAGGTTGAAATAATAGTCATGATCTAGGATGTTTAAATTTTGGATAACCTTTTTGTAGGTAATATCACCATCACAAAAATTTACCATTAAATCAAAACATGATAAAGCGTCTCTCAATGCACCATCCGCTTTTTCAGCAATAACATGAAGAGCTTCTTGCTCAATTTTTACATCCTCTTTTTTAGCAATATTTTTAAGGTGGTCAACTATATCTAAAATACTTATGCGATGAAAATCATATACTTGACATCTTGAAAGTATAGTGGGAATAATTTTGTGTTTTTCCGTAGTGGCTAATATAAATACAGCATGAGATGGAGGTTCTTCAAGCGTTTTTAAAAAGGCATTAAAAGCACTTTGTGAAAGCATATGAACTTCATCTATAATATATACTTTGTATTTGCCTTTTTGAGGAGGAATTCTAACTTGATCATTTAAATTTCTTATGTCATCAACCTGATTGTTTGAAGCTGCATCTAATTCATAAATGTTATATGAAAAATCTTGTAGTTTTTCATCATGCTTTAAATTAATGGCTTTAGCAAAAAGTCTTGCTGTTGAAGTTTTTCCTACACCTCTTGGACCGCAAAATAAATAGGCTTGCGCTAAATGATCAGATTGAATGGCTTGCTGTAGTGTCTTTGCAATATTATGTTGTCCAACAATACTGTCCCAACTTTGAGGTCTGTACTTGAGAGCAGACACCATATATTTTTCATCACTCATTTACAAAACAAATATAAAATAAGGATTTGACTGTTAACTAGAATTAAGCAAAAATATCAGTATCCTATTCGGATTTTTATTATATCAAATAAATATTTTTTTAATCCGTTAAAATCTTATATTTGCACTCCAAAATTAAAAATAACAACATGAATAATTACGAAACTGTTTTCATTTTAACTCCCGTTTTGTCTGAGAAGCAGACAAAGGAAGCAGTCGAAAAGTTCAAGAAGTCATTGAAAAGTAATGGTGCAAAGCTGAATCATGAGGAATCATGGGGATTAAAAAAACTTGCCTATCCTATTCAAAAAAAATCTACTGGTTTTTACTTCTTATTGGAATTTCAGGCTGAAGGGAATGCAATAAACAAACTAGAAGTAGAACTTAAAAGAGACGAAAGGGTTATGCGCTTTTTAACCATGAAAATGGATAAAGATCATATGGAGTACGCTGAAAAGAGAAGAAATAAACTGAGTAAAACAGCATAATACTAACATTTAAATCAAGCACAATGGCTGACAATTCACAAATTAGATATTTAAATCCTATTGATATTGAGGTTAAAAAATCAAAGTATTGTAGGTTTAAAAAGTCAGGAATCAAATTTATAGATTACAAGGATCCTGAGTTTTTAATGAAGTTCGTTAATGAACAAGGAAAACTTCTCCCAAGAAGATTGACTGGAACATCTGCTAAGTATCAAAAGAAAGTTTCACAAGCTGTGAAAAGAGCAAGACACCTAGCTATTCTTCCTTATTTAGCTGACCAATTAAAATAAAAAATCATGGACGTATTATTAAAAAAAGATGTCGAAAGGTTGGGCAGTAAAGATGAAATCGTTTCTGTAAAAAACGGATACGGAAGAAACTACCTAATTCCTAAAGGTTTAGCTGTTTTAGCTACTACATCAATTAAAAAGATGCATGCAGAAACAGAAAAACAAAGAGCTCTCAAAAATGAAAAAATTA
>CAZJVX010000033.1:0-12754 GCA_964549345.1 uncultured Flavobacteriales bacterium
CAGCGCATAATTTTGATCCAGGTGCTACTAAAGATGACGGTTCTTGCTTTTATGGACTAAATGCTTCTTCTGCAACATTTACTTTTCAATCTTCACCAGATAACGAAAACATTATCATTTTTACGGCAGACAACCCTAGTATGGAGTGTTCTTGGGATTTTGGAAATGGAACTTCTGGAAGTGGGGTAACTGACACAGCTAAATATCCTTTTGCAGGGTCTTTCGATGTAACACTTTCGGTCTTTAATTCAGAGGGTAATGCTCAAAATACACAGAGCATAACTATAGATTCAAATGATATTAGTCTATTTGACAACCCTTTACATCTATTATTAACAGGAGGAATAAATGGTCCAGGATATAGAACCTGGCACATTGATTCTGCTTGTGCCACCAATTTTGGTGTAGGCCCACCAGATGGAAATACACCTGACTGGTGGAGTTCACCTGCTAATGGAAAACCTGGTTGTGGACTATATGATGATAGATATACTTTTTATTTAGTTGGTTATGAATATGATCAGCAAACTAACGGTGATATATACATTCATAATGCTTTAGCTGGACAATTTCCAGGGTCATTCGAAAATTTATATGATTACACAGCTCCTTTTGAAGATCAGTTAGATGAAAGCTGGGACTTAACTCAAGATTCTATGCTGTCATTTTCAAACATAGCTTCTATAGGATTCTACACTGGAGTTAATGAATATAAAGTGGAGCTCCTTAATGATACGGCAATGTGGCTCAAATATGGTCATTCTGATGGTCAGACTAATTGGTATTTACGATTAGTTCCTGAAGGATTTGTAACAATTTGTCCATAATGAAATTATTTACTAGGTTAATATTTTGGGTGACTCTGATTTCATTAACACAGTCTTGTAAAAAGGGTTGTACAGATCCAACGGCTGCAAATTATAATCCAGATGCTAAGAAAGATAATGGATCATGCTACTATGTAAATTTACCCACTAATCTTATGGTAGAACTGACAACTACTCCAAATTCGGGGTTAGTAGAAGTTGAAGCTAGCGCATCAAACGAAAATTATTTTACCGTTTGTTTTTTTGATGGAAATGATTCCACTATTGTAACCACAACAACTGGAGAAGCATCCTATAATTATTCTGATTCTGGTTCTCACAATATACGTGTAAGAGCCCATTTAGACCATCAAAATTATACGGAATGGAATGGAGTCGCTGAAATTAATATCAATTCGTCAGGTATTTCGAACGTTGGATATACAACGCCATTGTCCTATCCTAATTATAGCTTAGTTTGGCAAGATGAATTCAATGGTTCTTCTCTGTCATCTGATTGGATTTATGATATTGGAACAGGAAGCTGGGGATGGGGAAATAATGAGTTACAATACTACAGACAGGATAATACCACAGTTGAAAATGGTTATTTAATAATTACTGCAAAACAGCAGAATTTTGGTAGTTCAAATTATACTTCTTCAAGACTGAAGACACAGGGAAGGAAATTCTTTACATATGGTAGAATTGATATCAGGGCAAAGCTCCCATATGGGAAAGGTATTTGGCCTGCTCTTTGGATGTTAGGTGAAAGTTTTTCATCGGTTGGTTGGCCATCGTGTGGAGAAATTGACATCATGGAAATGATTGGAGGAAATGGTTATAACGATCGAACGGTACATGGAACTGTTCATTGGAATGAAAATGGTCATGCTATGTACGGAGGGAGTAATTCTCTACCATCTGGAAGATTCCATGACGAATTTCATGTATTTTCCATTGTTTGGGATCAAAATTCTATTATATGGTTGAGAGATGATATACAGTATCATACGATAAATATTTCAGGAAGTAACTTAAGTGCATTTCAAGAAAATTTCTTTTTAATTTTCAACGTGGCAGTGGGTGGTAATTGGCCAGGTAGTCCGGATAACACTACTGTTTTTCCTCAAAGAATGGTGGTAGATTATGTAAGAGTATTTCAATAAAATGAAAATGAATAAAATGAGTTTAAAATCAACAGTAGTAGTGTTGCTTGTATGCATTGGATTTAGTTGCAATCACAACGCGAAGATTTCTTATAGTGATAATGATGTAATTGACCACAGAGTGGATTCATTATTGAGTAAAATGACTTTAAAGGAAAAAATAGGTCAAATGACTCAAATTAACTTAACTGTAATTGCAAAAGGACCCAACAAATGGGGTTCCACTTTTCCGTTAGAAATTGATCACGAAAGAGCAATGAAAGCGCTGGTAAATTATAAAGTGGGATCCATTCTAAATACAATAAATAATACCGCCCAAACTACTGAGACTTGGTATAGTACCATTTCTACTATACAGCACTATGCCATGGATAGCAATAGACTTAATATTCCTATAATCTATGGAATTGATGCCATACACGGAACTACGTATACGGATGGGGCTACTATGTTTCCACAACAAATTACTACTGCAGCAACTTGGAATCCTAAAAATGCATATAACATGGCTATGGTAAGTGCTTATGAAACTAGGGCGTCTTCTATTCCATGGAATTTTTCTCCAGTACTAGACTTGGGATTAGATCCAAGATTTCCAAGGCAATTTGAATCTTTTGGGGAAGACCCGTTATTGGTAAAAACCTTTGGTGAAGCCATGATTAGTGGTTACCAAGGTGATAGCAATCAAGTTCACAATAAAACAAAAATCGCAGCTTGTATGAAGCACTTTATTGGGTATCATGCAACAATCACTGGAAAAGACAGAACACCTTCTTATATCCCTGATCATGTATTAAGTGAATACCACATTCCATCTTTTAAAGCAGCAATTGATGCTGGTGCAAAAACAATCATGATAAATTCAGGAATTATAAATGGTATTCCTGTACATTCTAGTTATAAAATTTTAACAGATTTATTAAGAAATCAACTGGGTTTTGAAGGTGTGATTTTAACTGACTGGGAAGACATAAACAAGTTACATGACAGAGACAAGATTGTCTCTTCTAAAAAGGAAGCAATTAGATTAGCCATTAACGCAGGAATTGACATGTCCATGGTTCCTTATGAGTATGAAGAGTTTATCGATAATTTAATGGACCTGGTTAATGAAGGCAAGGTTACAATGGATAGAATTGATGAAGCTGTTTCTAAAATACTAAAATTAAAATTTGAACTAGACTTATTTGAAAATCCATCTACAAGTCCTTCAGACTACAATGATTTTGCTTCTGAGGAATTTCAAGATATGGCTTATCAATCTGCTGCAGAAGCCATCACATTACTTAAAAACAACGATAACACCTTACCATTGGAAAGAGATAAAAAGATTTTGGTTGTAGGCCCAAATGCAGATAACATGAGGTGTTTAAATGGAGCTTGGACCTATTCTTGGCAGGGTGAGTTAACAGATCAATTTGCTTCAAATTATCAAACTATTTTTGAAGCTTTGAAAATAGAATTTGGTGAAGATAATGTGGACATGAAAGAAGGTGTTTCATATAAAGAGGGTGGTCAGTATTATGATATGATTGAAAAAAACATAGATGATGCTGTAAATGCTTCCAAAGAATCAGATGTAATTGTATTATGCTTAGGTGAAACTTCTTATACTGAAAAACCAGGAGATATTAATGATATTACTTTACATAAACTTCAATTAAAATTAGCTTCTCAGTTAGCCAATTCTGGTAAGCCAATAGTTTTGGTCTTAAATCAAGGGAGACCGAGATTAATTACAGCTATAGAGAAGTACATGTCTGCCATTGTTAACATATACCTTCCTGGAAATTATGGTGGCGTAGCACTAGCTGATGTGCTTTCTGGAGATGTTAACCCTTCAGGTAAACTACCCTTTACTTATCCAGCTTACACCAATTCATTGAATCCCTATTACTACAAGCCTTCTGAGGTACAAAACAATGCACAGGGTGCCTATAATTATGTGGGTGAAGTAAATACATTATATGATTTTGGATTTGGTCTCAGTTATTCAAGTTTTAAATACAGTGATTTCACACTTAATCAAGATACCATAACCGATCGAAATGGTAAAATATCAGCTTCTTTATCTGTTTCAAATGAAAGTAATTTAGATGGCTACGAAGTGGTACAACTATATTCTTCAGATAAATATGCTAGTATTACACCTGACATTAAAAGACTAAGAGCTTTTAAAAGGGTTTTTGTCCCTGCAAATTCAAAAGTAGATGTGAATTTAACTTTTGATGTGTCTGATTTATCATTTTATAATATAGAAAACGTTTCAGTGCTGGAACAAGGCGAATTCCAAATTCATGTTGGTTCAAGTTCCTCCAATGTCAACACAAAATCTATATTTGTTGAATAAGTTAATATTTCTTTTAGTTATTACAAGTTTTATAATTATCTCATCTTGTAATAACAATAAAACAGATGTGGAATCCCTTAAATTAGAGTGGTTTGATGATTTTAATGAAGTAAGTCTAGATACCAATTTTTGGAATGTTAAATATGGAAATGGTTGCCCTGATTTATGTGGATTTGGAAACAATGAAGCACAAACTTACACTGGATCCAACCAAAATCTAAGGATTGAAAACGGAAAACTAATTTTGAGTGCTACATTTGATACCATTTTTAAGTCAGTTAAACTTACTACAGCAAGTCATATTGATTTTAATACAGGTATAGTTGAGGTATCTGCTAAATTACCTAACTGTAGAGGTTGTTGGCCTGCTATTTGGCTTTTACCTACATTAGAAAGACCTTTAAACTGGCCTTTGGATGGAGAAATTGACATTATGGAAAATGTGGGCTACCTTCCTAATTATGTATATGGAACAATTCATACTTCAACATATAATCATTTAAAAGGCACACAACTTACGGACAGTGTTTTTATTACAAACCCCCACGATTCTTTTCATACCTATAAATTAGTATGGACAGATACTACTTTAGAATGGTTAGTAGATGATATTCGATTCCACTTTCTTGAAAAACATGAAAGTGATGGAGTAGAAGAGTGGCCATTTAATGAACCATTTCACCTAATAATAAATTTAGCTGTAGGAGGTAATTGGGGGGGCAAAGAAGGAATCGATACATTGTCTTTTCCTCAAAATTTTGAAATAGATTATGTAAAAATAAAAAGCCCTTCGGTGCTGAAGGGCTTTAAATATTTATAAAAATATAAATCAGTTTCTACTGAACTCAAGTTTCATATTGTAATTGTAGTCAATTTGTACTCCCATATCACTTTCACTTTCACTTCCGCTTGATGTTAATCTCATAAATGTTCCGTCTACAGAATCAATAAGCATGGTTAACGTGGTATCCATCATGGTCATAGAAAGGTTATCACCTGTTCTTACCCAGCTGCCTGTATCTGTAGGTTCGTCAGTGTAATGAACATAAAGATTTCCATCTGGAATAAAATCTAGTCCTGCAGGTTCAAGTGAATCTGGATGAGTGATTTCTGAAAAAGTGGTATCATAAATTGGAAATCCTCCAACTGACATAGTTACATCTCCAGATATCTCTTGATAAGTACTTGTCCAAGAACCAACTTGGTCATATATACAAGTACTACTAATTGTGGCTAATGGGTCATAGTTAGCGGCATTGGGGTCTGTACATCCTTCAAAAGTACAAGAGCCATCGTCTGTATCTGCATCTGGATTATAATTATACGCAGTTGGATCAGTACATCCTTCTTTTTGGCAGGAGCTTACTGAAAAGGCAATTACTGCGACTATAAATAATTTAATTGTATTTTTCATTTGAATTTTTAATTTGTACAAACATATCATTTTTTCAAATAATCAATGATAAAAAATTTAAATACTAAAATTAAAGAACCAGGAAAGCACGTGTTAAGTAACGAGGTTAAATTATCTATTTTAGAACTAAATGAAGCAAATTTACCCGCTTTAGGCTCTTTAGGAACTATTGAAAAAGTTTTAGAATTATATACCTTATCTTCTTGTTTTTATTTAGTCTTTTATAAGGACGAATTAATTGCTTTTTTGGTTTTGATGGATGAAAAATCAAGTTATCAGTCTCAAAATTACCGCTTTTTTAAATCACGCTTAAAGCAATTTAGTTATATAGATAGAGTTGCAGTCTCCTTTGAATATCAACGTAAAGGAATTGGAACTTACTTATATAATCAAATAACCGATTTAATCAAGTGTCAAAGACTATGTTGTGAGGTAAATACAGTACCCATGAACATAACTTCATACAATTTTCACCTCAAGTTAGGCTTTAAGGTAATTGAAGAATGTCCATTCGGCAAAAAGAAAGTAGCTATGATGATTAGGTATTCACCTTAGAATTTCAACTTTTCTGTTGAATGAAGTATGTTGATTAAACACTTTGATATGATATATACCGCTTTGTAATAATCCTAAATTTAGTTGTGTTTTTTGATTGTAAACACTTGTTTCATAAACTTTTTCTCCAATTAAATTGTACATTTCTACCATAAAAGGTTCTGTAAATTCAGGCAATACTAAATTTAGAATTCCATAACTTGGGTTTGGGAAACAGAGTAATTTTTCATCTTTATTTTCAGATATATCGGCAACTAAACTTGCCTCTGTTGACTGTAATATATATTTAGTATCCATATCCTGTATCCAAACTGCAACACCTAAATTGTTAAAATCTTCTATTGTATGTCCCACACTATGATCAATAGGACTATCTGCGTCTGGTGGTAGCATGTACTGGCCATTAAATGTATAAGAAAGATTAATATTTTGTGTATTATTTGGTAATAGGTTAGTGATTGCAGTTCCACTAATGTCAGGAACCATTTTTTTCATGATGTTATAAAACTCAAATTCTCCGTTTGAACTGGCATTATTGAAAGTGGTATATTCAAAAATAGCCGAATGCAAAACCAAGTTGTTCCAAACTCCGTTACCGTCAACTACAGGGTCAATCTGAACATTAATATCTACAGTCTGTCCGCCCACCGAGTAATTTGCAGATAGGCTCACAAAAGAATATAAGTTTACGCTTTCATCGAATTCAGCTTGGGTAAATCCAATTGGATTATTTTGAGTAATTCCATTCATTACTAATCTAGGAACCGTGTTCACAGCATAGTAAGTCCTTCTTTGTCCTCCTTCAACCGTGTAATATGGATCTCCTGGTGAGGGCCAACTCATTTGGTATTTTAATAAAGTGTAGTTTCCAGAATTTGGTGCTAATATACTTTGAAGATCAACATTTCCAGTAACGGAGTACTGACTGGTTGAACTTACAAATGTTTCAAGCATAGGTCTTCTAGGTGCTGTATTGCCAAATACATGTAAGCTTTTGCGAACAGTATCATTTGAGTTATCTAAGTCTGAGGAACCGTTTATATTAGATGCCCATATAGCTACATCATAATTTCCATCTGAATTTGGATTCCATAAAGTGTTAAAATCAAATGTATCAGAGATGTATGTTCCTAAATTTAAATTCGTGAGTGACTCTGTAACCACATTTCCATTATTGGCCGAGTAATTGATATCCATTGAGTTAACTGTATCTAAACCAAGGTTATTAAATATTGCAGTTATGGTATATGGTGCATCGTTAATATACAAGTAAGGATACGTTAAGTTTGAGGTAGCACTCATATCCGTGCTATTTTGTGACCCATAATAAAATTCGTAATAAAAGTTATCGGCTGGTGTGGGGTCTGTACCTGCTACATTACTTAAATTTGGAGAACCGGTCACCATAACTGCATTTGAGTTGTCAATTTGAATACCTGCTGTAATTTGAGGATTCGCATTTCCACTATGCCTTTGATCTACGATGTATATTTTATTTGATCCTTCTTCAAATACAATGGACCAGTATGACCAACTTCCTGCTGTGTAGGAGCTGAAAAACACCCAATATTGCTGGCTTCCTGCATTTCCAAAGGTTTTGGTCACAATCGCATCGTTAGGTCCTGAGCCTTCAATACCCCAAACCATAATGGAGTTATCTGGAATGCCTGGGTCAGGTATAGCAGCATTCGTAACAACTGGAACATTGGATGAACCAGTGCTGAAAGTTAGTACTCCAGTAGAGGAAACTTTAAATGTAGAAACCGGGGCGCCATTAAAATCAAAAGTAAAAGGAATTGTATCAATAGGCGACCATACAGGGGTACTATTGTTACCACCTAGCAGTACTTCCCATGAAGCATCTAACCCAGATCCACTAGGGTATTCATTATCTGTGTTTAGTCCGCCAGGATTTCCTTGTGCGGTACTGGGGAGATAATAATATTGTGAAAAGATTTGACCACTAATAAATAATAAGAACAATAAAAATCTTCCTCTCATTTATCTTAATATTTGAAGTTTTTTACTTGATTGAATCGATGGAGTTTGAATAATAACATTATACATTCCATTACTCAGTTTGGAATTGTCTAGTTGGTATTGAGTTAAATTTTTATTAATACTAATATTATCCATTAAAACAATTTCACCTAGGGTGTTGATGATCATAATTTCAAACAAGCCTCTCTCTGAGGATTCAATGACTAGGTTAGTGTAATCTTTGCTACTTGGATTAGGGAAAATCATTAATCTAGAAGCAGCTATATTTTCTTCAACATTAGCTACAATACTAGCGGTAGTAGACTGAAGAATTTCTTTTGTATTCACATCTTGAACCCATACTACCACACCTAAATTATCAAAATCTTCCACAGAATGACTATTCATGTGATTTATAGGTGAATTAGCATCTACAGGTAAGGTATACTGACCTTGAAAGTTATAAGAGAAATTAAAAGATTCTTGCACACCAGTCTGTAAAGCAGGAATTGCAGTCCCACTTGAGCTTGGAATCATTTTTTTCATCACATGTAAAAATTCTGTTTCTCCATTTGAGCCTGTATTATTGTAAGTAGCATATTCAATAATGGCGACAAACAACGTAAGATCATTGCTGTTGAAATCTTCTATGGGGTCTATCGTAATATTCATATCTACTACAGAATTTTGACCCTGGTCATGATACACACTGTAATTGGCACTTATTGTTGAAAAAGATGGAATGCCTGCAGATTCATCAAATTCTTGGGTGGTGAATCCAGACGGATTGCTATCATATCCACCATCAATTTCTAATCTAGGAACAGAGTTAACTCCGTAAAAAGTCCTTCTATCTCCAGCTTCCTGTGTGTAATAAGGGTCTCCAGATCCAGGCCAACTCATTTGATATTTTAATAATGTGTAGTCCGTTTGACTGTAATTTGATAGAACGTCTTTTAAGTTTATATTTCCTTGAACACAAGGAGGACATGTTGAACTAGTAAATACCTCTAACATGGGAACCCGCTGCACAAAATTATCAAATACATTTAAGGTAGCATAAGCAGTATCATTATTTAAATCCATGTCAGCAGAACCATTTATGTTTGATGCCCAGATAGCAACTGAATAAGAACCGGAAGATGCTGGGGTCCATGTTGTGTTGTGATCAAAAGTGTAATTATCGTAGCTATTTAAATTCACACCAGTAATACTTTCTGTTACTGTAGTGCCACCATCTATGGAGTAATTTATGTCAAAATCATTGACAGCATTTGATCCATAATTAGTGACCTCACCAGAAATTGTAAATGGGGCATTTCCCAAAATCAAGTAAGGGAAGGTTGTTACAGATACGCCAGCCATGTCCGTAGCATTTTGAGTTCCATATATAAATTCATAATAGTGGTTGTCAGCTGACGTAGGATCAGCACCAGCTACATTAGACAAAGTGGGTGAGCCTGCAACCATAGTTGCAGTTGTTCCATCTATTTGAACACCTGCTGTGATTTGTGGATTAGCTGCTGTACTATGTCTTTGGTCTACAATATAAATTTTATCTGATCCTTCTTCCATTACAATCGACCAATAAGACCAGCTTCCAGCGGTGTAAGAGCTAAAAAATACCCAATGTTGTCTACCACCAGCTGTTCCAAAAGTTTTAGTTACGATATTGTCATTAGGTCCGGTTCCTTGCAGCCCCCATACCATTATAGAATTATCTGGAATCCCTGCATCTGGTATTCCTGCATTTGATGCTGAAGGAATATTTGTAGCTGCGGTGGAAAAAGTAAGAACACCTGTAGAGGAAACTTTATATTGGGTAACAGCATTACCATTAAAATTAAAAGGGAATCCAATATTTTCAATTGTAGACCACGTAGGACTTGCATTATTTGGGCCTAGAATAACTGACCAACCTGCGGGAAGTCCAGAACCACTGGGATACTCAGAGTCTGTGTTCAATCCTCCTGGATTGCCAGGTGTTGATGCTGGGATGTAATAATATTGACTGAAGTTGATCGGTATAATTCCTAAAAGGCAAATAGTTAAAGTGATAATTTTTTTCATGGTGTTCTTTTATTACTGAGCCTAAATATAGTAAATAGGTGGTTTTTTTAGTTAAAAATGAATTTAAGTTTAATTTAAATACTGTCATGTACTAAATATGTATTTTGATTTCATGATAGATTTTGTTTCTTTACAATGAAATTATATATTAGTATTTAGTTTTAATATTTTGTAATCATTATGAAACGTAACATATTTATTTTTTTAATGCTGGCTATGTTGGTTAGTTGTTCTACTCCTGAACCGGCTGTATCTTACTCAACTATACCAAGATTTACGACAGTGGAGAAAATAGGCCAATTAAGACCAGGTCAAACCAAATCAAAAGTGAAAGATATTCTTGGTGTAACCCCGTGGGATGCATACGCAATGACTTCTAATGGATGTCAAACCTTCACGTATAAATATAAAAAATTGAAGCATACCGTTTCTTCAAGTGATCGTTCAGACGCAGGTTACTGGAATGATCAAATATTATCAACTAATACCAGAAAATATGATGATCCATCAACTTTAAATTTAGTATTCAGAAATGGTTTATTAGAAAGCATTATTACCGAAACAGGAAACGAAAAGTATAAAAGCTTAGTTTGGGATACAAAAGAAGTCAATGAGGAATGCGATAAGCCTTTAGTTGGAGGTTGTACTGATCCAAATTCTTTAACTTACAATAGTATGGCTGATTACGATGACGGCAGCTGTGAGTATTGTCCGTGTGGTTATGAGTTGGTAAGAAATGATGATAATGCTAACCCAAATTGTAATGAAAAACCAAAGTGCGTTAAAATTGAAGAACCCAAAAAGGATACCATCAAAGAACCAGTTGTTAAGAAAAAACCTAAGTGCACAAAATGTGATGTCATTGATAAAGTGTTGCAGAATGGATCTGGAAACTTAGACATGAGAATCATCATGAGTGGTTCGGACTTCAAAGATGGAGAGATTTTAATAAATGAATCACCACTTATAGATAAATTAGATAAAGTAAAACTTAAATAAAAATTACGATGAAAACATTTTTAAAATTTGGATATCTAACTTCAGTTTGTTGTGTAGTGGTATCATGTTCTATGCTAAAACCTACTTCATCAGTAGCCCAATATAACGAGTTTTATTATACCAATATGGATAACATTTACATGCTTGAAAAGGGCATGAGTTATGATAGAGTTAATGATGTCTTAGGAATTAAACCTCACGATATTTATGTGGATTACAATAACGGAAAAAAAATCTTAACGTATTTGTACAAAAACACCTATCAAGAAGTTGCTTCAAATGAATTATTAAATGAAGTTGCATTAAGTGGTGGATCTCCCAAGTATGACCCTAAAGAAGATCATACTTTGTTTTGCATTTTTAATGAAAACACAAATCTCCTTGAATCTTACATAACGGATCTGGGAAGAAAAAGCGGCAAAAATGTTCTAAAGGATGAGAAGAAGCTTAAATCCTATGTACAAAATCCTAAGAAGCTTAAAGCCAAAGTGAAAATCAAAAAGAACAGTGCAAAATTAGGAGGTGGCTTAGGTAAATTTGGTTTAAAATAAATGATGATTGGTGATTAGCCATAAATATATTTTAGTACTCTTTTTTTTTTGAACGGAGGTAGCTTTTGCTTTTCTCAAAATCAAATTAATCATAAAGATTTAATTGACTCCCAGCTTTCCTTTTCGAATTTCATACTGAATAGGTGTAATTCAGATAATTATTCCAGCGATAGTCTTTTAATTGCTTTAAATCAAAATAAGCTCGTTTACAGTGAGTTTCGTAAATATTTCGAACCAAAAACTGATCCTAAATTTTTTAAAAACATTACCTATTCCTACAATCGAATTTCTTTTCTGTTCGATGAAAAAAGAGAAGTAGTTTATTGGATAGATAAGTATAATATCTATTTGAGGGGACTCAGAAACAGATTTGATAATAAAAACAAGGATTGGATAGCCTCTTCGAAAAGAACTAAATATGTTTCTAATGAAAAAAAATCTAAAGAAGAAGAAAAAGCAATATTACTTAAGCAACAAAGAGAAAATCAACGAATAGCAGATTCTTTGGAAGATGCTGAACGATTAGTGTATTTAGAGACCCAGAAATTGGCTGACGAAACTGCAGCAAGAATATTAGCTTATCAGCTGGAGAGAAAACGAATAGTCGATTCATTAGCTAAAGCTGAACAATTAGCTGAATTTGAGTCCCGGCGACTAGCAGAGGAAACCGCAGCAAAAATATTAGCTTTTCAGAAAGAGAGCCAGCGAATAGCCGATTCATTAACTGAAGCTGACAAATTAGCCGAACTTGAGTCTCAGCGACTAGCAGAGGAAACCGAAGCTAAATTACTAGCTGAAGAACAAGAGAATCAACGTATATCCGATTCCTTAGCCGAAGCGCAACAATTAGCGGAATTTGA
>CAZJVX010000034.1:0-11758 GCA_964549345.1 uncultured Flavobacteriales bacterium
TCGATATGTGCATCGTTATAAAGAAAAGTTTTTTTATTTTCTAGATCTATAACCACAGAATCATTGGCGTAATAATTTATATTTTCTGTTAATTGGCTTGATTCTTGATCCTTGTTTTGTTGACCTGTAACTAAAATGTTAATTATCAACATATGTAGGAGTATAAGTAGACTCTTTTTTTTGAGGTTAAAATGGAATACCTCTTTAAATTTGATCCTATGTGTTTTTTTCAGAAAAATTGAAGATTGATTATTGCGTAGAAAAACGGAAAAAATGAAATTTAATTATGCAAATATAATGCTCCTTCAAAAAATACGATATATCATCTTTGTCGTTTTAATACTAAATCACTTTAATATACAAAGTCAAACAGGTTTAGGAATCCATACGGTTGTAATTGATCCAGGCCATGGAGGAAAGGATCCGGGTGCAATAGGAGCAAAAAAGAATATGGAAAAAACAGTAGTGCTTAATGTTAGCCTAATGTTAGGAGATTTAATTAAAAAAAACTTTCCAGATGTCAAAGTAGTTTATACAAGAGATAATGATCGATTCATTGGATTAGCCAGAAGAGCTAAAATCGCCAATGAAATTGGTGCAGATCTTTTTATTTCTATTCACGCTAATGCAGCAGAAAATAGAGCTGCCAGGGGTTTTGAAAGTTGGGTGTTGGGATTACACAGAACTAAAGCAGCATTAGAAGTTGCTAAGTTCGAAAATTCAGCCATTTTAATGGAAGATGATCATGAGCAAACCTATGAGGAATTTAATCCCAATGACCCTGATGCTTATATTGCTCTGTCAATGAGACAAAATGCTTTTTTGGATCAAAGCTTAGTGTTAGCAAACTCTTTTCAAAAAGATTGTGAGAAAAAATTAGGACTTAAAAATAGGGGAGTAAAGCAAGCAGGCTTTATGGTGCTTTATAGAGCAACAATGCCAGCGGTTCTAATTGAACTTGGTTTTCTTTCACATGCTGAAGAAGAATTATTTTTAGCTTCAAAAAAAGGACAGATAAAACTAGCAAATCATATATTCGAAGGATTTAAATCTTATAAATCGAGGTATGATGGAGTAGATGAATCTCTACAAAATGCTTTAAATGAAAATACCATTACTACACAGCCAGTAGATGAAAAAGGGCAAATATTTAAAGTTCAATTGGCCACTTCATCTACAAAGATTTCTACAGAACCTCAAAACTTTAATGGATTAAAAGGTGTAGAAGTGTATCTTAGTGGAAAATTTTATAAGTATACCTACGGAATTTGCAAGCAAAAATCAGAAGCAAGTAAATATCTTCAAGAGGCTATTGACGCAGGATATGATACTGCGTTTATTGTTTCATTTGATGACGGTAAACGACTCGATTGGAAAAAATTATAGTTAGAATGAGAGCTAAAAAAGAATTCATTATTGGTTTAGTTTCACTTATTGGAATAATAGGACTTATTGCGGGATTTTTTTTCCTAAAAGGACAAGAAGTGTGGAAGTCTAGGACATCATATTACACCATATACAACAATTCTGAAGGGCTAACTACGGGAAGACCCGTAAATCTTAATGGGCTTCAAGTTGGAATTATTACTAACGTATCTTTTGTTTCAGAGACTAATAAAAGTGTAATAGTTTCTTTTGAGTTAAATGATCCAAATCTTACCTCAATCTCTTTAGGTTCTATTATGCAGTTAAATTCAGATTTATTGTCTGGACCTTATTTAGATATTGTTTGGAATGACACAACAGTTTACTATAATGATCAAGACACTGTTTTATCTACCGTTTCCATGGCTTTAGAAGATCAGATTAACGAAAGGTTACTTCCTTTAGAAAAGAAAACAAATGAATTGATCAGTACGGCTGATTCAGCAATTAAAACTATTGAAGCAATTTTCAGTAGAAACACAGATAATTTAGATGAATCTTTTGATGGAATTAAAAATGCCATAAGAAATTTTGAACGCGTTTCAATAAGAGTGGATACACTCATTAAAAATGAGCGAATTAGAATTAGTACAATTCTTAGCAATGTGGCTTCTATAACTACCAGTTTAAAAGAAAGTAATGAAGAAATCACTTCTATTTTAAAGAATGTTTCTGAAATTACAGATACGTTAACTAATGCTGATTTAGTAGGAACTATTGAAAACGCAAAATCATCTTTAGAAGAAGTAAATGCCATATTATATGATGTTCAACATGGTGATGGAACATTGACTCATCTTATTAAAGATTCTTCTCTCTATCACCAAGTCGATGATATGATAACAGAAGCTACACGCTTGATAGAAAATATTAAAACATACCCAAAAAAGTATGTTCATTTCAGTATATTTGGGAAAAAAGACAAGCGTATACTTGATGCCAAAGACGAAAAATCATTAAAGAGATTTATAGAAGACTCATTGAGTAAATAACATTTCTTTAACAATTAGTATGCATGCATAACTTTTTAATATATTTGTTATGTGTTTATCATTATTAAAATATGCTTCAAATTATAATTTTCGCGGTATTATTATTTTTCACATTTTCTTTTTTTGGGTGGAACATTCACAAAGTGTGGAGTAATATCCATATGGGTAAGCCTATCGATAGATCAGATAATAAAAGACAACGAATCAAAACAATGCTATTAGTTGCTTTTGGTCAAAAAAAAATGTTTCAAAATATTTTACCTGCAGTACTACATTTCTTTATTTATGCTGCATTTGTAATTACTTCAACAGAACTATTTGAAATAATTTTTGATGGATTAACAGGAAATCATCGTTTTTTCGCTAATTCCTTAGGTACTTTCTATGTAATTGTAATTAGTACAATAGAAATACTTTCATTACTCGCATTTTTTGCAACAATTGTCTTTTTAGCCAGAAGAAATTTACTAAAAATTCCAAGGTTTCAAAAAGACGAAATGACAGGATGGCCAAAATTAGATGGTAACATTATTTTGTATTTAGAGATACTACTTATTTTTTGCATTTTCACAATGAACGGAACAGACGAAGTATTACTAAATAACGGTTGGTCACATGCACACGTAGATGATGATTCTTTTGGTTTTGCTGTTTCAAGTTTTTTGGGGCCCATGATTTTTGGAAATTTTGATCAATCAACTTTACATATGTTAGAAAGAATTGGTTGGTGGGGACATTTGGTAATGGTTTTTGGTTTTTTAAATTATTTGCCCTATTCAAAGCACTTCCACATTCTTTTAGCCTTCCCAAATACATATTATAGTAATTTAAATAATAAGGGAGGCTTAACTAATCTTTCATCTGTAAAAGAAGAAGTGGCCAAAATGTTCGATCCAAATTTTGATCCTTATGCTGCACCTTCCGAGGATGAGGCAGGAATGCCAGAAAGATTTGGGGCCAAAGACGTAGAGGACCTAACTTGGAAAAATTTAATGGATGCCTACACATGTACAGAGTGTGGAAGGTGTACATCCGCTTGTCCAGCGAATCAAACGGGCAAAAAATTAAGCCCTAGAAAAATAATGATGGATACAAGAGATCGTCTGGTCGAATTGGGTAGGGCAAAAAGAAAAAATGGTAAAGATTATCACGATGGAAAATCTTTATTGGGCGATTATGTTAGTGAAGAGGAAATTTGGGCATGCACTTCCTGTAATGCTTGTGTTCAGGAATGTCCTGTTAATATAGATCCATTGTCTATCATTATTGACTTAAGGAGATATGCTGTTATGGAGGAGTCAAAGGTTCCTTCCGAATTAGCCGGGATGTTAACTAATATTGAAAATAACGGTGCTCCATGGCAATTCGCACAAGCAGATCGTTTTAAATGGGCAGAAGAATAAAATTATGTCAATATTAAAAGTACCAACCGTAGCTGAAATGGTAGCTAGAAATGAACAACCTGATATTTTATTTTGGGTTGGTTGCTCTGGAAGTTTTGATGATAGAGCCAAAAAAATCACCAAGGCTATTGTCAAAATTTTAAATTTTTGTAAAGTAAAGTTTGCTGTACTTGGTGCAGAAGAATCTTGTACTGGCGACCCAGCAAAGAGGGCAGGAAATGAATTTTCATTTATGATGCAGGCTATTCAGAATATAGAACTATTAAAAGGCTATCAGATTAAAAAAATTGTAACAGGTTGTCCTCATTGTTTCAATACACTTAAAAATGAATATCCAGAATTAGGTGGAGATTTTGAAGTGATTCATCACACACAGCTTATAAATCAATTAATTCGAGAAGGTAGACTGCTACTCAAAGATGGAGGTTCATTCAATGGAAAGAAAATAACATTTCACGATCCATGTTACCTTGGAAGAGCTAATGGTGTGTATGAAATTCCAAGAGATGTATTAAAAAAATTGGACGCAGAACTTCATGAAATGAAAAGATCAAAAGCAAAAGGTCTTTGTTGTGGAGCAGGAGGAGCACAAATGTTTAAGGAAGCTGAAAGCGGAAATAAAGAAGTTAATATTGAAAGGACGGAAGATGCTTTAGAAGTTAAGCCAGATGTTATTGCAACAGGATGCCCATTTTGTAATACCATGATGACAGATGGTGTGAAATATTTTGAAAAAGAAAATGAAATAGAAGTGAAGGATATTGCAGAATTAATTACGAATGCTGCTGATCTATGATATTTAATCAATTTAGTCCAGAATCAAGAGTGTGGTTATTTATTGCCAACCAAAAAGTTAGCTCATCTCAAATTAAACTACTACATACTCGCTTTTCAAATTTTTGTGAAACTTGGAAATCGCACGGAACAAGTCTACATGGTGAAATCAAGTTTATTTATGACCAGCTTATTGCATTTGGAGTTAACCAAGAGAACCTATGTGGGAGATCAGTGGATGCTTTAGTTCGTTTTGTAAGAGAGTCTGAAGATGATTTAGATTTGTTAAATAGAAATAGAATGGGATACTTAAAAAACGATGTATTCAATCCGTTTCTCTTTCACGAAATTAAAAATCTTAAAATAAATAGTTCTATTAGTTCAACTACAATGATTACAAATAATTTTATTGAGAAGAATGGTGAGGATTTATTTATTACTTTAGGTCAATCTCCATTTAAAGATTGAATTTTAAGTTGATACGACTTCTTTTCGTGTAACATAAATCCGTCAAGAAATAAGGCCTCACTGACTTGATCTATAGGAATTGTGGTACCTTTTGGATTACTTAAAAACGAAATTTGTTTTATTCTATTTTCATTTACGTATATATTCATCTTTTCACAGTTCACCTTATTAAATTCTTTTATATTCTTATTTATTTCATCATCTGAAAAGTAAATGACCTCCCCACTTTCTTTTATGTGAAGTCTTTTTAATTTATTCTGTTTAAAATATCCACTTAGCTTTTGTCCTTTGATCTGATCATAATGAATGCTATCTTTTTTTGTGATTATCATACCCTTGTTTTCTATGTCCATATTAAAAACTACACCTTTAAACATTTTAAATACAATTTCTTCCCCTGTTATTTGATTGCTGTCAATCCAAATAATGGGGTTTTGTATACACTTCATTAATGAATCATTTTCGCTCATATAAATGGAATCACAATCCCCATCAATTTGAGTTCCTTTTATCACTACATTTTTGAAACAAAACGTTTTTTTAGAGGTGCTATCATGCACATGAATAAATTGGTCAGCATAAACATGAATAGTATCTATTGAATCATACTGGGTCATTACAGCATGCTCCCAAATTCTTGCAGAATCCTTATTTTCATTATGATATCCATATTGACCAATAATTACAGTTTGGCTACTATCATCAATAATTTTAACTTCTCCTTTTGCAAATGCTTCTCCCTTTTGTTCTTGGTAGTAAACACTATCCGCATAGAATTGATATTTTTTGGAATTTATAACTATATTTCCTTTTAGTGATGATGTTTGATTATTGTTATCAAACCACCCATAGCTACATGAAATGGTAGAGTTTCTAGATTCAATTTTTGTATCACCAATGATATTAGTCTTTTCAGTCTCTGTGTGATAAACGAGTGTATCCGACAAAATTTGGTAGTTAATGTGCTCTAACCTTACATTTTTTTTAAAAAATAAAACCTTATTTATAGAATTAAATCTCCCTACTTTACTATTTATGGTGTAATTTTTACCATGATGTTTAATGATACCTCCGTCCTTATAATAGGCATAATTATTATTTTGATCATAGATTAGTGAGTTTGAATTTAATAGAATTTGATTGGTAATCAATTTTACATTTCCATATAAATATGCTTTTTCTTCATTCCCAAAATAATGCAAGCTATCTCCGTAAAGTTTCATACTATCATTCTCTACAATTCTAATATTAGAGTAGGCTATAAATGAGTTATTCCCCCTATCATAAGTAGCACTATCACAATACATAACCGAGTTATTATGTTTAAAAACTACATGATTCCACAGTATGAGTACACTCTTATTTTTTTTTGTGATCCCTTTACTTTGTTTTGAGCTAAAGTTGATCTTTTTAGTTTTAGACTGGGAATAAGATGAATTAAAAATAGAAAAACATAATATGATGCTTAAAATCCTCATACCTTTTAAAACGGATCTTATTTTAAATAATTATTTGACTACCTCACAATAGTCTCCGATCGATTTGGTCCCACGGAAACAATTTTGATAGGTACCTCTAGTTCTTCTTCCAAAAATTTGATATAATTTAATAATGCTAATGGAAGATTGTTTTTATCCTTAAGTTTGGTAATATCTGTATTCCAACCTTGAAAGTTTCTATATACAGGTTTGGTCTCCTCAGATATTTCAAACGGAAAATAGTTGAATTTTTCCTCTCCAATTTGGTAGTGTGTACAAACCTGAATTTCATCAAAACTATCTAAAACATCGGCTTTCATCATACATAACTCAGTAACGCCATTAATCATGATGGAGTATTTCAAAGCAGGTAAATCTAGCCATCCACATCTTCTTTCTCTTCCCGTTGTTGCACCATATTCATGACCAATATCCCTCATTTTATTTCCCACATCATCACTAAGTTCAGTTGGAAAAGGACCACTACCCACTCGTGTACAATAAGCTTTAAATATTCCAATAATTCTTTCTAATTTATTAGGAGCCACTCCCATACCTGTGCATGTTCCCGAAGAGATAGTATTGCTTGATGTTACGAAAGGGTACGTGCCGAAATCAATATCCAAAAGAGTTCCCTGAGCTCCTTCAGCAAGTACTTTTTTCCCTTCTTTGATAGCTTTATTAAGATAATGTTCACTATCGATATGCTGGAATCTTTTAAGAAACTCTATACTTGATAAAAAGTCAACCTCTAAGTTATTATAATCATTATCAACTTCATCAAGAAGCTGAAAGTGCTTTTCTCTGAGCCTTTCAAATCTAGTCTTAAAGTTTTGACTTGAAATATCTCCAATCCGAAGGCCGTTTCTTCCTGTTTTATCCATGTACGTAGGGCCTATACCTTTAAGTGTTGAACCTATCTTACGTTTTCCTTTTGCTTTTTCTGATGCCCTGTCCAACAACTTATGAGTAGGTAAAATTAAATGTGCTTTTTTAGAGATGAATAATTTTTGAACTACGTCTACGTTTAACTTTTCTAATTCTTCAATTTCTTTTTTTAGAATGATTGGGTCTATTACTACACCATTACCTATGATATTAACAACATTATTTCTAAAAATTCCAGAAGGAATGGTGTGTAATACATGTTTAATTCCTTCAAATTCTAAGGTGTGTCCCGCATTTGGTCCACCCTGAAATCTTGCAATTATGTCGTAGTCAGGTGTCAATACATCTACGATTTTACCTTTACCTTCATCGCCCCATTGAAGGCCTAATAGTACGTCAACTCCCATAACTCATCTTCTTTTTAAAATCACTAAGATTTTTAGTTTCTTGTTTTATTGTAAAAATGGTATTTAATTTTGTTGTAATTAATAAAGCGTCTATGCTGCTATTAATATTACATAGATAGGTATCACCACCATGGTTTCTTGTAGTTGAAAGAATCTTTAAAAGCTGATTAAATCCAGAACTATTTATGTAATTTAAATGTTGCATATTTATGACAGCTGTATTGCAATTCTGATTAATAAGCGATACCGTTTTTTTCATAAATTCCTTTGCATCATCCTCCATTATCAGTTTCCCAATTAAATCTACCCATATGTAGGGCCCTTCTTGTTTAACAGAAGATTCAAACATTATTCCTTCTTTTTGCCATAAAAATAGAGTTTATGATCATTGATCTCTACATTATAAATTTCTTCAATTGTCTTTCTAATATTTTGGATTCTTGGGTCACAGAACTCAATTACTTCTCCATCGCTAAGAATAAGATGATCATGTTGTTTGAATTCAAATGACTTTTCAAAATTAGAGCTATTTTGCCCAAACTGATGTTTTTTAATCAACTCGCAGTCCAATAAAAGATCTATTGTATTATAAAGTGTAGCTCTGCTAACTCTATAGTTTTTTTCTTTCATTTTAATGTACAATTCTTCAATATCGAAATGCCCTTTTATAGCATAGATTTCTGCAAGAATGGCGAATCTCTCAGGTGTTTTTCTGTGCCCTTTTTCATTTAAGTAGCCTAAAAAGACTTCTCTCACTCTTTCTTGTATGTCTGAAATGTTTTCCAAAATATTAGACAAAAATAGAATTTAATTGGTTATTACTCCATTCTTACTACTTTTTCAATTCCCTCAATATTTCTTAGCTTTCTAATAAGGTTTTCAAGGTGGTTTTTATCGTAAACATAAAGCATTATATTACCCTCAAAAACCCCATCTTTGGAATCAAAGTTTAATGATTTCATATTTACTTTTTCAAGATCGGATATGATAGTAGTAAGTTCCTTCACCAGTCCCACGTTGTCTATTCCAATAAATTTTAGTCCTGTAATAAATGCATCTCTTTTGTATTCTTTCCAGTTTGCAGCTAAAATTCTGTATGCATAGTTTGCTCTTAATTGCCTTGCATTTGGGCAATTATTCCTATGAATTTTAATTCCATCATTTATGGTGATAAAACCAAATACCTGATCACCTGGTAAAGGATTGCAACAGGGGGCTAATTTGTAATCTAGATTGGGATCTGCACCTTCACCTATTATTATTTCGTTCTCATTTCCTCTTACTCGTTGAACTAATGACTCGAAAGTGTTCTTTATACTTTTCGTTATAGAAGAGCTGATGTATAGTTGCCCTGATTTATGATTAATCTCTTTAATTTTACTTAAGTCCACTGTTCCTTGAGCAATTTGAAAGAAAAATTCTGTGTGTTCTTTAAAATGGTAATGTTTTAAAATAATTTTAAGATTATTTTCTGAAAAATTAAGTTTTAAAGCGTTTAGTTTACGCTCTAGAATTTCCTTGCCATTAATGGCTAATTTCTTTTTTTCTTCTTTGAGAGTTTGCTTGATTTTTGATTTTGCTTTTGAAGTAATGACAAAGTCTAACCAAGCTTCTTTAGGTATTTGTTTCTTAGAAGTTAAAATTTCTATTTGATCGCCACTCTTAAGTACGTAACTTAAAGGAACTAATTTACTATTTACTTTAGCTCCTATACAACTAACGCCAACGTCAGTATGCACAGAGAAGGCAAAGTCTAATGCAGTAGCATTTTTAGGCAACGTGAAAAGATCGCCCTTTGGTGTAAAGACGTAAATTTCGTCACTATACAAATTTGTTTTAAAATCATCAAGAAAATCTGAAGTGTTGGAATCCTTGTTTTCCATGATTTCTCTAATTTCGGAAATCCACTTATCAAAACCTGTATTTTTATCGGTTCCTTCTTTATATCTCCAATGTGCCGCTAGTCCTTTTTCAGCAATATCATCCATCCTTCTACTTCTTATCTGCACTTCTACCCATTTTCCAGTAGGACTCATTACGGTAGTATGAAGTGATTCATAACCATTTTGCTTTGGATAAGATATCCAATCTCTTAATCTCTCAGGATTCGGAATATAAAAATCGGTAACAACGCTATATACTTTCCAACAGTCAGCTTTCTCGTCAAGAGAGTCTAGAATAATTCTAATTGCAAAAACATCAAAAACTTCTTCAAAATCAACTCCTTTATCTTTTATTTTTCGATGTATGGAAGGTATTGATTTTGTTCTCGCCTTTAGTTTATATCGGAAACCTTGTTTATCTAGCTCCTTTTTAATAGGATGACTGAATTTTTGTATGTAACGATCTCTTACTGCTTTGGTCTTCTCTAATTTATTTTTAATCAGGTTATACTCTTTTGGATAAGTGAATTTGAAGGACAAATCTTCCATTTCGGTCTTTATAGAATAAAGTCCTAATCTGTGCGCTAAGGGGGCATATAAATACGCAGTTTCCGAAGCAATCTTGAGTTTTTTGATTTCCTTCATAGAATCCAATGTTCTCATATTATGAAGTCGATCTGCTAATTTGATAAGAATTACTCTGACGTCATCAGGAATAGTTAAGAACATTTTCTTAAAGTTTTCGGCCTGTGTGGAACTTGTAAAATCAAATTCTCCTGAAATTTTAGTTAAGCCGTCAATAATATTCCTCACTTTATTACCGAAATTGCTTTCTATGTCATTTAAGGTTATATTGGTATCTTCCACTGTATCATGCAATAGCGCACAAACTATAGATGTTGGCCCTAGACCAATTTCATCGGCACAAATTCTTGCTACAGCCAATGGGTGAAAAATGTAAGGTTCTCCAGATTTACGTCTCATGGACTGATGGGCCTTTGAAGCTACATTAAATGCCTTTCTTATAAACTTGGTTTCTTCTTTTGAACGACTGGACTTTATAGATCTCAAAACACCTCTGTAGGCGTTAAGAATCATTTTATTTTCCAATTCAATATCCATATGTTATTTTGCAGGTAGTACTAATGTGCTTACTTCACCAAACCCAATCTTTATATCTTTATTTTGAGCTGTGCCTCTCATTATCACAGTATCTCCATCATTAATGAATTTACGGGTTGATCCATCTGGCATGGTAATAGGTTGGGTCCCTTTCCAACTTATTTCAAGCATGGACCCATAGGATTCTTTTTGATCACCAGAGATGGTTCCAGAAGCAAGCAGATCTCCACTTCTTATATCACACCCGTTAATAGTGTGATGAGCCAGCTGTTGATTCATATTCCAGTACATGTTTTTGAAGTTACTCCTTGAAACTATTTTTTCTTCTCCGTTTGGTATTTTAATGGCTACTTCTAAGTCAATATCGTAATGTTTATCCCCTTTATATTCTAAATAAGGAAGTACTTCTGGGTACTGTTTAGGGCCCGGAATCTTGTAAGGTTGTAAAGCGTCCAGGGTTACTATCCAAGGTGACATAGAACTGGCAAAGTTTTTAGCTAAAAAGGGTCCGAGGGGAACATACTCCCACTTTTGAATATCTCTTGCAGACCAGTCATTAAATAGACACATGCCAAAGATGTAGTCATCCGCCTCAGCAGTGGTTATACTATCTCCTAACGGTTTTCCATCAAATGTAAAAAACCCCATTTCTAGTTCGAAATCTAATAACTTGCACGGACCAAAAACAGGATTTGGTTGATCATCAGATTTTTGTTGACCTTTAGGTCTGTGAATAGGAACTCCAGACGCAATAACAGAAGATGATCTTCCGTGGTATCCAACAGGGATGTGCTTCCAGTTTGGTAAGAGGGCATTGTCTGGATCCCTAAACATACAGCCTACGTTGTAAGCGTGTTGTTCACTGGAGTAAAAATCAGTGTAATCGCCTATTTCAATGGGTAAATGAAGATTAGCAAT
>CAZJVX010000035.1:0-11670 GCA_964549345.1 uncultured Flavobacteriales bacterium
TTGTGTCTCCTTGTGTTGGAGGTATTATAGTTAAATTCAATTGTATCACGCTATCACATCCATACTGATTGGATAGAGTGTATGTTGCGGCATTATTCGTGCTTGTGTAGGTTACTCCGTCAATCCAAGTTAAACTATCACATGCTAAATAAGAATCAATTTCTTGGTTTGAAGGGTATATAGTTAAGTCCAATACAAGGACAGAATCACATCCTTTACTATTGATATTCATAGATGTATAATGACCAGATGTGCTGTAATACATGTTATTCCAAGATATACTATCGCAAGCGGATTGGATTGTGGTGTCATTTAAGCCACTATTAATTAGGGTTTGAAAACCATCTAATTTGCCATGTCCAAAATCAAAATTTGGTAAAGTACCTGTCCAATTATCACCATAAGCTGAATGGATCAAATCACTTTTAAAATGTGCATAATTGGTCTGACTGCATTTTTCCAAATACAGCGCTGCAATGCCAGCTACTACAGGACTTGACATGGAAGTTCCTCCGTTTCTGTAATGCTTCCCCCCCAAAGCTAGATCTGCATTTGCCATACCATTGGTTAGGTGTATGGGAAATGAACTCACTGTGTTAGTTCCAGAGGCTGCTACATCTGGTTTTAAGATCCCCTTACGTGTAGGCCCTTTACTGGACGTAGTGTAAATTTTTCCACGAGTCCCAATTTCGCTTTTCCAATTGCCTAAATTGTTCACGTAGCCACTGTCATTAGCGTAATTCCCCACACTAATAGTACTACTTAAACATTGAAAAGAACTACAGATGGTTTGAAGAGAATCAGGATTTATGTAATCAGAAGGAACGGTACTAAATGGGAAATTACCATCTGAGATTCGTATCATATTTGACTTTCCATAGATGGATTCATCCGACCAAATATCGATAAACCCATTTCCTGTTGTATGTAGTCCCCATGAATAATTACCAGACGAATCAGGACTTAAAATCACTTCAAAACTGACGACTGAATCATACAACACTTGAGCAAACATGAACATCATCCCAACTCTTTCATTATTGTTATTAACAATTGAATCTACATATGCTCCGTAAGTATCCTGATAAAGGTTGCCATTGAGATAATCTTTTATGGAAAAATAATCGGTAATTCCGCTTATGCGGTCATTGTGATAGCCACTCAATGCCATCTCAAGATTAAAGATTTGTGAGGTATCACCATATCCAACAAAATGTACACTATTGTCCCCATAACAGTAGGGAACACATCCATAAGCAGCATAATCAAGACTTGTATTGTTTTCAAAGAGAGTAAAAACAGTATCAAGGTTAGTCACATCATGTCTTAAGTGAAAAAAACGGTCACCAGTATTTCCAGCTGAACATACAAATAGATGACCATTGTTATTAGTTACTTCTTGGTGAATAAATTGTGCACTAGGGTCTGCTCCATCGTGGGATCCAAAATAAGTTCCTGCGCTAGCGTTGATTACACATGGTTTTCCTAATGAGTCTGCAATATCATAAATGTACTGTGTAGCATCTTGTACATTAGCTAAAAAATTAGATCCAAAATCAGCTTCTACAATAACTAGGTCAGCTTCATAAGCTACTCCTTTGTATCTACCAATTGCTGACCCATTTCCAGCACCTGTCCCAGTTACCGTAGTACCATGACCCCATTGGTCATTGTGGACTGTGGGTAAACCAGCGTTAATATCCACACTATCCCAGTGTTGTCCATAGCCATAGGGCTGAGGAGTATTTGAAGAAACACCTAAGGTTTGATCCCATAGGGCTAAAATTCGTGTACTTCCATTTGGATTTTTAAAATCGTCATGTGTAAAATCAATTCCAGTATCAATAAAACCCATAACTACACCGTCTCCAGAAAATGTGTTATTAAGAGGTGAAAAACCTTGGTGAGCCGCATTAATATTATTGTTTACCCGCATAGTGTCATTCAATGGCGTCCCATATTCTGATGGAATAAAAAAGTGATTAATCGATTTGTCAGATAAGAAATTTTTTGCTGTTAAGGGGTTTATTCTTAAGTAATGCCAATCTATATTTTTCTTGATGTATTTAGCTTGAAATTGTTCGGCTCTTTTTTTAATTTCATGTTCAAGACCTTTCACATAAATTCCAATGTTGATTTTGTGATTAAAGTTTTCCCAATTTACATCGTTGTAAAATGGGGATTTTGGATTTTGGCTATAAAAAAAGAAAAAAACACCAACAAAAATAATGCTCAATGTGCTCTTTAATCCCATATATTAAAAGTACAAAAAAATCAATTGGATGGAATTTCTTTTAAATAGCTAGCTATACTTCTTTTACGATCAATCTCAATACAATAAGTATCAGTGCCATTTGTAAGAATTAACAATTTTGCATTTATTTTCCGTTGATATGTTAAGATTTGTTGTAGAGTTTCTTCATTAATTTTCACTTCAGGGGATTTACATTCGATTAATATGTTAGGTACTCCTGCATTGTCATAAATGACGATATCAAATCTTTTTTTGATTTGATTTATTTTTAGCTGTTTTTCTATAGTTATTAAACCTCGGGGATAGTTCTTTTCAAAATGTAAAAATTTCCAACAATTTTGGCGAACTATTTCCTCAGGAGTAGTTAAAATCCATTTTTTTCTTATTTCATCGAATATGTATTCTTTTGAATTAACTATTTTAGTTTTATGGTTGTAATTAGGAATCAAATCTTAGGAATTCGCTTTGGAATATAATCAAATAAATGCTGAAATAGAACAAGGAATTTTTAAACCTGTTTATTTTTTACATGGCGAGAACACGTATCAAATCGATAAAATCGCGAACAAGTTGCTTATTAGTGTATTAGAAGAACATGAACGAGATTTTAATCAAACTATTTTTTATGGTAAAGACGCATCCGTAGAATCTATTCTCGATTCTGCCAAACGTTATCCTTTGATGGCCTCTTATCAGCTTATAGTCGTAAGAGAAGCTCAACATTTATCCCGGACCATTGAATATTTTTCTTCTTATTTTGAAAAACCTGTACCCACTACCATTTTAGTTTTTTGCTACAAAGGGAAGAAGCTTGATAAGAGAAAAGCAGTTACTAAAGTATTATCAAAGCAAAAATATTTATTTGATGCTGATCCAATTCGTGATTATCAACTTCCAGATTGGGTACTAAAATGCGCTCAAAATTTGGAACTAAAAATGGATCAAAAATCAGCAGTTCTTTTAGCTGAATATGCAGGAAATGATTTGTCAGGAATAGAGCAAAATTTAGAAAAATTAAAAATTCTAAAACCAAAGGATAATTTTATAAACGTAGAATTAATTCAGAAGCATATTGGTTTTTCTAAGGATTTTAATTTATTTGAATTAACCGATTCTTTAGCTTCTTTTAACATCAAAAAAGCAAGTTTTATTGCACAACATTTTGGTCGTAATAATAAAACACATCCCGTGGTTGTGGTTATTGGACACTTATATGGTTTTTTTACAAAGCTTATGAAATACCATTTTTATGCAAAAGATCTAGGTCCAAATCAAATTGCTGCCAAGATAGGAGTTCATCCATTTTTCATCAAGCAATATCAACAAGCATCTACTTATTATTCAAAAGGAAAGCTGGCTCGTATTTTATCTGAACTAAGATATTATGATTTAGCCAGTAAGGGTGTGTACTCAAACTCGATCAGTGATGAAGAACTATTAAAGGAATTGGTATTTAAGGTTATGCATTAGTTATCTGTATGTTTTGTTGCCAATTGTACTAGAGAAACCAACTAATAGACTGGGAAAATCGCTGTTTTCTAGAAAATGACTTAATCTATAAAAACCAAATATGGATTTACTTTTTATCCCTAGTTTCATTTTAAAGCCATAATGTAAATTCGATATAGGATTAGGGTTTCTCTCTGTTATGATGGTTTTATCATTTAAATTAGTATTATACTCATATCTTAACGTTGAGTTCAAAGTATAAAAGCCGAATAAATTCATTTCAATATATTTTCCAATTTGATTACCTCTATTTGGGTCAATATTAAAACGAAAGCCTGTTAGATACATGAAATTCCACATTCTAAATCTGGGATCAAGCGCACTACTACTAATGCCAAAATCGTTCAATTCATAAATGTTTTTAGCTTGAATTCTTAGGTGTGAAATCCCAAGTATATTGGTTATGGACAGAACTGGAGAAATTTTTCTTTTAAAGTTTGTACTTAGTTGGTATTCAAAACTGGACTTGAAAGTCATACTTTCATCTCCATTTAAAGAAATAGGTAAAAGTGTTCCAACACTAAATTCTAAAAAAGAAAATTTCTTTTTGTTTGGCCCTTTTTCCATATTGAATTTTTTAAAATCTGTCGGCACGTTTTCCTTCATAATTATCTTTTGAGAAAAACCAATTTGAGAAATTAAAATTGTAAATATGAATGTGAGTTTATAACCGTATTTTTTCTGTATATCCATTTAAATGAAATCGTAGTGTTCTATCTTTATACTGACTTGCATCAATGACATAGGGTATGTCTCTATGTAAATAAATAGTTTCATAATATTCAAGTACTTTATGCTTATTTTTCTGGTAAATGAACTGATCATATTCTACATGCATAAACATGTATTGGGTTCCAGTGTTTAAATATGATTTATCTATAATTTCAACTAATACGCTGTCCTGCACCTTTCTTATTTTAAAGGTTGGATTTTTTTCTTTGTCTTTAAAAAAAAAGGAAGCTTTTGGTACTCCATATCCATGTGCGTAATCAAAGTAAGGGAATAGTGAACCACTTCTTTCTACCAACTTGAAAATTTCCATATTTGATTTATTTGGGTGCTTTTCCCACACGCATGCGGCAAAACCTGCGACAAGTGGACAAGAAAAAGAAGTGCCATAAGCTTTTTTTATGCCATTTTTAGTGGCTCCCATTACATCTCCAAAAGCTACAACATTTGGTTTCATTCTGTAGTCTGAAGTTGGACCAAAAGAACTAAAGTCTCTATGCAATCCGCTACCAGTAACTGCTCCAACGGTTAACGCACTATCCGCATCTGCAGGAGTTGCAATATATTTCCAATCCTCATCTCCTGAATTTCCTGCTGAAACTAAAACAAGAATTCCTTTTTTAGCCGCCAGATTTACAGCTCTTGCAATCAGTGAAGTTTCTCCATCCATTTGGTAATTAAAATACTCATCTGAAGTGTACCCTAGTGAAGTGTTAATGATATCTGCACCATTTGCATCTGCCCATTCCATAGCCATTAACCATAATTCCTCCTCAGATTCATTTTCTACTAAAACTCTTTCAGTTCTAGCCAGTAAAAATTCAGATGATTGGGCAAGTCCCATTATCTGATTTTCATATTTGCCTGCAATACAACTTAATACAGCTGTACCATGATTATTGTATCTGTAAACATTTTCTGTTTTATGGTGAAAATCCCATGATTTTAAAACTTGTTTGTTTTCAAATAAGTGTTTCAGTGCAGGTGACTCCTTTGCTCCTTTGAACCCTCCATCTATAACACAGATGCGTATCCCTTTTCCAGTTAAATTATTTTTATGAAAATACTGTCCTTCTAAAGATGTAATCTGTCTTTCCATCAAATTATTCACGCTAATTTCTTCTGAAACTGTTCTACATGTATTTAGATGTTTTACAGTCCGTTTCACGTCTTTTACAAAAGGAAATGATTTAATTTTCTTTATTTGATCTTCATTCGCTACACAACATAAAGCATTAAACCATCTTGATATCCCCTTAATTTCAACTGTGTTTTGAGAAATTAATTCAAAATATGAATTACTAATTGGAAGATCTTCAGAGTCATATTTTGGCAACCCCAATTTTATTCTCCTATCAATAGTTCTTGAGTCAAGATATATAGACCTATCGTCTACACTATGAGCCTTGTCAGTTAAAAAAACCCAGTATTTCTCTTGACAGAAACCCACAAAGGAGGTAATTAAAAAGGTTAGCAGAATGATAATATATCGAATCATTATATAAATTTAGTATTTAAATGTAATGTATGATTGATTTAAGAAGCGATACGGTTACAAAACCTACTACTGACATGAAATCCTTTATGATGAATGCCGAAGTAGGTGATGATGTATTTGAAGACGATCCAACGGTTATTCAGCTAGAAAAAATGGCTGCTAATATGTTTGGAAAAGAAGCCGGGTTATTTTGTCCATCTGGTACCATGACTAACCAGATTGCACTGATGACCCATTTAAAGCCCGGGGATGAGGTTATTTGTAGTAGAGAATCTCATATTTACAATTATGAGGGCGGAGGAATAGCTAGAAATGCAGGTGCCTCCGTTCGCTTGATTGAGCGCAAGTCTGGTTTGTTGGAGCTCGATGATGTGATTAACAATATAAATCCTGATGATGTTCATCTCCCCGTTACGAAATTAGTAGCGTTAGAAAATACGTGCAACAGAGGAGGAGGAAATTGTTATGATTTGAAAGCTATTAAAGAGATTAAAACATATTGTGATCAAATTAATTTACCTCTGCACTTAGATGGGGCAAGATTATTTAATGCTTTAGTCAAAACAGAAATCTCCTCTCAAACTATGGGTTCGTTTTTTGATTCCATTTCAATATGCCTTTCTAAAGGGTTAGGAACCCCGTTAGGATCAGTTTTATTAGGAACTCATTCTTTTATAAAACAAGCTAGAAGAAACAGAAAAGTTTTAGGTGGTGGTATGCGACAGGTAGGTATTGTAGCTGCAGCAGGAATTTATGCATTGAATAATAATGTGGATCGATTAGCTGATGATCATAGACATGCGCAGTTAATAGCAGAAGCTTTATCATCATGCTCATGGGTTCAAGAGGTGCTGGAAGTAGAAACCAATATTGTAGTAGCCGTTTTAAATCATGGTTGTGAAAATGATCAATTCATTAATCGACTGAAAGAAAATGGGATTTTAGCTATTCCGTTTGGGAAAGGTAGAATTAGGATGGTAACCCATTTAGATATAAAAGAGTCAGATGTGAACAAAGTGATAGATTCACTTAGATTTTAATAGAAAGTTTGATGTATTGTTTATCGCTTCTTTGATGGTTCTAAATTGATAGTTTAGTTCCTTTATTATTTTTTGATTTTCATAAATATTGATCTGATTAGAAGTTCTAGCTGTTTCTTTAGTTATACTTTGTTTTTTGTTGGTAATAAAACAACGAATTGCTTCCAGCCTCCAAGCTATTTCCAGTAAAGATCTGGTTGCTTTTTTATTCGGTTTGGGTTTGTTAAGGCTAAGAGCTATATCATCAAAAACCGATTTATAGGATAAATTTTCCCCCACTAAAATAAATCTTTCCCCACTTATTTTGGATTCCATTAATGCTATGGTGGCACTTGCTACATCGCGGACATCTACAAATCCATTTTCTCCGTCTGGAAAATAAGTAAGTCCCTTATGTATTTGTTTAAAAATGGTGGTGCTTGACCTTCCCCAATAAGACGGGCCAATAATGATGCCTGGATTCGTTATCACTGCACTCAAACCTTCTTCAATTCCCCTCCACACTTCATTCTCTGCTTTGTATTTAGTTAAAGCATAAAAACTATTTTCTTTTCCAGCATTCCATTTGTTTTTTTCACTGTATTTACTTTTACCATCTCGCCCTATAGAAGCTACAGAACTAATGAATGCCAATTTTTTAACTTTATGCTCCAAGCATGCATTTACAATGTTAGTGGTGCCACCTATGTTTATTTTTCGCATTTGGTCATAATCACTTTTGTTGAAACTGACAATAGCCCCACTGTGATAAACAAAGTCAATACCCTCCACGGCTTGATACACATCAGTTACATCTTCAAGGTCCATTTTTATCCACTTTATTTGATCATAATAATTTGAAAAACCATAATGACTAAAAACGTGTTTGATGATCCTTCTATTTGAGTTTTTGGTGAAAGTTGCACACACCTTTTTATTTTGACATAAGAGATCTAAAACAATATGCATCCCAACTAATCCTGTTGCGCCTGTTACTAAATGTGATTCCAAATTTTTGAGTTATGAAGGATTTAAAATTGAAATTAAAAAAAAGAAGAATAATTTATATTTAACAAAGAGATAAAAATATATTTGTTTCAGATTAGAAGTAATTAAATTGAACTAAAGTGAATTTTGTAGAGGAATTAAGATGGAGAGGTATGATCCACGATATTATGCCAGAAACAGAGAAGTTTTTGAGTGAAAATAAAGTAAGTGGATACATCGGTTTTGACCCCACTTCCGATTCTCTCCATATTGGTAGTTTAGTCCAAATTATGATTTTAGTTCATTTTCAAAAACATGGCCATACGCCTTATGTCCTAGTGGGTGGAGCTACTGGAATGGTAGGAGATCCGTCAGGAAAGTCTAAAGAACGTAATTTACTTGAAAAAGACGAGCTTTTTCATAACGTAGAGGCTATTCAAAAACAACTAGCAAAGTTTCTAGAATTTGAGCAAGTTCCAAATGCCGCTGCAATGGTTAATAATTACGATTGGTTTAAGTCGTTTAATTTTTTGGACTTCATTAGAGATGTGGGAAAGCATATTTCTGTGAATTACATGATGGCAAAAGAGTCTGTGAAGAAAAGATTAGAAACTGGGATATCATTTACGGAATTCACTTACCAACTGGTCCAAGGGTATGACTTTTATTGGTTGTATAAAAATCACCAATGTAAAGTGCAAATGGGTGGGTCTGATCAATGGGGGAATATTGTAACGGGAACAGAGCTCATAAGGAGAATGGGTGGTGGATCAGCTTATGCCATAACATCACCACTAATTCAAAAGGCAGATGGTTCAAAATTTGGCAAAACGGAAGAGGGTAATGTTTGGCTTGATCCGAAAAAAACATCACCCTATAAATTTTACCAGTATTGGATTAACAGTAGCGATGAAGATGCGAAAAACTATATTAAAATCTTCACGCTAAAGTCCAAAGATGAAGTGGAAACATTGATTGAAGAACACAATTTAAATCCGGGGCAGAGGATACTCCAAAAGGAATTAGCTAAATCGCTTACAGAGCTAGTACATGGTGAAGAAAATTACAATGCAGCTGTTGAAGCATCCTCTATCTTATTTAAAAAAGGAGATGCTGCCGTTGAAGCGCTTAAAGGGTTAAGTAGTTCTCTTTTTATGGAAATTTTTGATGGTGTACCTCAAAAAGAAATTACCAAGTCAGAATTAGCAGGAAAGGTGACAATAATAGATTTATTGTCTTCAATTTCAGGATTTTTAAAATCCAATGGAGAGGCCCGAAGAGCGTTAAATGAAAATTCTATTTCAATAAATAAGAAAAAAGCATCCATTGATTTCATGGTTGGTGAAGAAGACCTAATTGCAAATCAGTATATTTTGTTACAAAGAGGGAAGAAAAATTACTTTGTTCTTAAAGTTAGCTAAAGGTTAATAGATTACATCCTCTAATTTCAGCTTGATCAAACCTTCCTAGTATGGATACGGTTCCATCTTTATGCATTCTGCCTAAATCTTGAGTTTCAATAAACGAACAGCTGTAAACGTTAGCAAGGTCTATAATATTTACACCACCTGTCTTTTCGTATTTGCAATAAGTAAAAGGATCTTCAAGCTCTCTTATTAAAAATTTCATCCATGGTGGAGACGTGAATTTTCCGCTTTGGGTAGAATAAGCTTGAGAAAGGAGTTCAGTCATGCCATATTCACTGTGTATATTTTCATTTCCAAATCCCTTTTGCAATATTTGGTGCAGCTCTTCTCGAACTATTTCTCTTTTTCTTCCTTTCATCCCTCCAGTTTCAATGATATTCCAATTTTTCAAACGGGGTAAATTATAATTTTCAATTAAATCTAAAAGAGCATAAGAAACACCTATTAGCAAGACATTTTCATCTTTTAGATTATGAATTTTTTGAATTGTTAATTCAGAATTGGGCTCTAAATAACCACTTTGTTCACTTGACTCGTTTATGAGTTGGTCAACCATGTAGATCAACGAACTATTTCCTTGTTCTTGATAAGAAGGCAACAGAGCTAGTATGATCTGATTCTTCACATCACCATATATATTTTGAAATCCAGTTGTAAACGATCTTTTGTATATATCTAGGTCATGTACATAATGTTTGCTTCTTTCTTGATTTGTAGTTCCGCTGCTTAAAAAAGTGGTAGCGGTACTTGAGTTTCTTGCTATAATTTCATGAGACTTAAAAAACTGTATGGGCAGAAAAGGAATTTCATCGTAATGTTGAATTTGTTTTAATGAAATTTTTCTTGAGTTGATATATGTTTTGTATATGGGTATATTTTCATGTTGATACCGAAAAACAGATAATGCCAGTTCATTAAACTCATTTTCGCTGTTAATCTCAAATATTTTATCTACAAAATTCAATGAATTCCTAAATAGTTTACTTTTATAGTGTGAAAAATTTAAAAGCAAAAATAAGCATAGTTTTTTTCATTTTATTGGCTTTATCTTCCTGTTTAAAGCCAGTCCAATATCCTGACGAGCCAAATGTGGAGTTTGTTCAGTTTGATATTCAAGGGGATTCGGGTATTATAACCTTTTTCTTCACTGATGGAGATGGTGATATTGGTTTGAATCCAAATCAAATAGATCCACCGTATGATCCAGGAAGCTTTTATCACTATAATGTATACCTGGAGTATTACGAGGTTATGGAAGGCCAACTTGTTAAAGGAACTATGGATCCTAACGGTGAAAATGCAGTATTTCAGCAAAATAATAATCAGCCTTACGATACTATCCCAAACGGGTTTCGGATCGAAGATATAACCCCTTTTGGGCAAAATAAATCTCTTAAAGGTAATATGCAGCTGGTATTAAGTCCGTTCTACAATTTCAACTCAAATCACAATGATAGTATTCGCTTTTCTATACTATTAATTGACAGAAATTTAAACCATAGTAATGTAGTTTATACGCCTGTTATCAAGAGATAATATCTCCCTATGAGCAAATCTGCCAGTAAAATTCTTTTTGTTTTTTTGAGCTGTATTAGTTGCATTACCGTTGAAAATTCAAATTATGATTTAGATACCAAAATGGCAGTATCCATGAAGCCTGAGTTTTCTATTTTTCATCATAATGATCTGCAATCAAAAATATTTTTTAAAATCAAAACAGCAGATTTATTGTATACTCGAAATGATAGAACAAAACCTTTTAATGCTAATCTAAAACTCTCATATACCCTTTACACTGAAAATGGTAAAACATGGATAGATTCAGGATCCATTTTTTGGAAAGATTTTTACACTACCAATAAAAAGGAATTTATAGATACTGTAATTCCATTTAATTTGACTGTGAATAAGTTGGCTAAATTAAAATTGTCTATTACGGATTTAAATCGATTTAGAACCTATGAAAGATTAGTTGATGTAAATAAAAAAGATATTTATCACAGGCAGTTTTTTCTAATAAAGGACACGAACAATCACGTTTTATTAAATAACTATTATAACGGTTCAAAGCATATTAATATGACCAATAATTACTTAACGAATCAAAGTATTTATGTGAATAATAATGACATTGATTTTCCAGTAGCTCTGCCTCCATTTAGTAAGGCTAGGAGACAATCTTTTCCTAAAGCTACAGGCCAGTATAAACGTATTGATTTCCATAAAAATACAGATCTTGTCCTTCCT
>CAZJVX010000036.1:0-11590 GCA_964549345.1 uncultured Flavobacteriales bacterium
AGAATGAAAGAGCAGCAAGCAGTAGGTGGAGGCGGTATGCACATGATGGGAGCTATGCCAGAAATGTATAATTTAGTTATAAATACGAACCATGTCTTGACATCAAAAATTGTAGATTCAAAAGGTAAAAAGCAAGAAAAATTAGCTAAACAAGCGGTAGACCTAGCTCTTTTATCTCACGGTCTACTTAAAGGCGAAGATTTAACAGACTTTGTGGAGAGAAGTTTCGAACTAATATAATATGTCCTTCGGGTTAGGTGGTATAATTGGAGCTATACTAGGTTTCTTTTTTACGAGAAGTATATTTGGCTCAATTATAGGTTACTTCATTGGATCTTCTTTTGATCGTGTGAATATAAAGTCATCTGGAAATTATGATCAATTTAGAGACCGTTTTAGAAGTTACCAATACACTGAAGATTATTACACCACCAGAATTACACAAAACGATTTTGCTACTGCACTATTGATATTATCAGGTGCGGTAATGAAAGCTGATGGAAAAGTATTAAAGTCAGAACTAGACTATGTAAAGGCATTTTTTAGACAGCAATTTTCACCAAATTTAGCTTCAAAGTACATAAGAGACTTTAAAAATATATTGCAGAAAAACTTCTCATTGAATGAAGTATGTAATACGATTAATCAAAGTATGCCACTTCGCCAAAGAACGCTGTTGATTCAATATTTATTTGGTATAGCAAAAGCAGATGGACACGTTTCTGAAAAAGAAGAAAGTATAATAAGTACAATAGCTAATTATTTTAGGATTACTAAAGCTGAATATGAGCAAATAAAATCCATGTTTTACAAAGATGTTTCTAATGCATATAAAGTATTAGGAATTGACAAGTCTGTTACTGATGAAGAGCTTAAAAAAGCATATCGAAAAATGGCAGTAAAACATCATCCTGATAAATTTAACCAGTCAGGTGAAGAACAATTAAAAGCAGCTAAGGAAAAGTTCCAAAAAATTCAAGAAGCTTACGAGCAAATTAAAAAGGAGCGAGGTTTAAAATAATGAGAGAATTTTTTCAAGTCTTTCTAAACTCATTATGGATCATCTTTTTTTTGACATTCATATGGGTGGTACATATTATTCAGCTTACTTTTCATTTAAATTTTACTGAATTTGGTATCCTTCCTCGTTCATTTTTTGGGCTTATTGGAATAATTACTTCTCCGCTCATACATTCTTTAAGAGATATGAATCATATCATAAACAATTCTTTCCCATTTTTAATACTGGGATGGACGTTATTTTATTTTTATAAACCCATCGCTTGGAGGGTTTTATTACAATCTTGGTTTTATACAGGTGTATTTGTTTGGATTTCAGCAAGAAATGCATACCACATAGGTCTTAGTGGAGTGATTTACAGTTTATTGTTTTTCATCTTTTTCAGTGGTGTATTTAGAAAGGACAAAAGACTTCTTACTGTGGCATTATTTGTAGTTTTTTTATACGGAAGTATGGTTTGGGGTATTTTCCCATACGATTGGACTATTAGCTTTGAAAGCCATTTATTTGGAGCACTAACAGGAATTATTTTGGCTTATTTCAATAGGAACGAAGAATCCACTTTTAAAAGACAAAAAACGCAGTGGGAAATAGAGGAGGAGTTAGGGATTGAGCCTCCTGATTTTGAATCCATGTGGGACGAGGAAAATGAATTAAAATCTTAATTTTTGGGTTTAGTTCTTTTTGGAGAAGTGACGCTTACTTTAATTTCATCTGTTTTAGCAATGAAATCAATTTTGATTAAATCACCTTCTTTAATATTTTTTTGGATAATTTCTTCTGCAAGAGGATCTTCAATATATTTTTGAATGGCTCTGTTGAGTGGTCTCGCACCATACTTTTCGTCAAAACCTTTATCCGCAATATAACTTTTTGCTCTCTCTGTCAATTTTACTTCATAACCTAAAGAATTAATTCTATTAAATAGCTTATCAAGTTCAATATCTATAATTTTTAGTATATCCTCTTTTGACAGCGAGTTGAAGATAACTACATCATCTATGCGATTTAAAAATTCTGGTGCGAAGGCTTTTTTGAGTGCATTCTCTATTACTCCTCTAGTATTCTCTTGATCATTTTCTGTTCTAGCTTTTGTTCCAAAGCCAACACCAGTGCCAAAATCTTGTAATTGTCTTGCTCCAATATTTGATGTCATAATGATGATGGTATTCTTAAAGTCTATATTCCTTCCGAGACTATCAGTCATTTTACCATCATCTAAAGCCTGAAGAAGCAAATTAAAAACATCAGGATGAGCCTTTTCTATTTCGTCTAACAATATAATAGAATAGGGCTTCCTTCTAACTTTTTCCGATAATTGTCCACCCTCTTCATATCCAACATATCCAGGAGGTGCTCCGATTAGTCTTGATACTGCAAATTTTTCCATGTATTCGCTCATGTCAATGCGAATTAATGCATCTTCACTATCAAATAAAAACTTCGCTAAGACTTTACATAGTTGGGTTTTACCAACTCCTGTAGGACCCAAAAATATAAAGGAGCCAACTGGTTTGTTTGGATCTTTTAAGCCAGCTCTATTTCTTTGAATGGCCTTAACTACTTTTTGAATAGCTTCATTTTGGCCAATAACGGTACCATTCATAGATTCGGCCATTCGCATGAGACGACCACTTTCTTTTTCTGCAACTTTTTGTACAGGGATTCCCGTCATCATGGCAACTACTTCGGCTACATTATCTTCATTAACGACTTGTCTGTGTGTTTTGCTTTCTTGTTCCCATTTCTTTTTTGCCGAATCAAGTTCTTCATTTAGTTTTCTTTCAGAGTCTCTTAAACGTGCAGCTTCTTCATATTGTTGACTGCGAACCACTTTGTTTTTTAGATCTTTCACTTCTTCAATCTGTTTTTCAATACTTATGATTGATTCAGGAACATTTATGTTTGTAATATGAACACGAGAACCAACTTCATCAAGAGCATCAATAGCCTTGTCAGGAAGGTGGCGATCAGAAACGTACCTTTCAGTTAACATTACACAAGATTTAATCGCATCATCTGTGTAAGACACATTGTGATGATCCTCATACTTTTCTTTAATGTTATGTAAAATTTTAAGGGTCTCATCTACGTTAGTTGGTTCGACTAATACTTTCTGGAATCTTCTCTCTAGTGCTCCATCTTTCTCAATATATTGTCTGTATTCGTCCAGTGTAGTGGCTCCAATGCACTGAATTTCTCCTCTTGCCAAAGCTGGTTTAAACATGTTTGAGGCATCTAATGAACCAGAGGCGCCACCAGCACCAATTATAGTATGAATTTCATCTATGAACAAAATAATATCGGGTGACTTTTCTAACTCATTCATAACAGCCTTCATCCTCTCTTCAAACTGCCCTCTGTATTTCGTTCCAGCCACTAAAGAAGCTAAATCAAGTGATACAATTCGTTTGTTAAATAAGACCCTTGAGACTTTTCTTTGGGTAATTCTTAATGCTAATCCTTCAGCAATAGCAGACTTACCCACACCTGGTTCCCCAATGAGTAGGGGGTTATTCTTTTTTCTTCTAGAAAGTATTTGGGAGACACGTTCAATCTCCTTTTCTCTTCCTACAATAGGATCGAGTTTGTCGTCTTCAGCCAACTTGGTGAGATCTCTTCCGAAGTTATCTAAGACTGGTGTTTTTGACTTTGTTTCGGATGACTTTTTCGATGAGGTACTTGATGAAAAATCTTCTTCTTTAGCATCTTCATCTTCATCAGCTGATTCTGGATGTTTAGCAGTTGGGTTCAAATCAGATTTGTAACCAGATTCTTGCATTACATCTAGTTCGTATTTTATGGATTCATAATCTACTTTAAACTCCTTAAGTATTGACGATGCTAAATTATTATCTTCTTTTAAAATGGAAAGCAGTAAATGTTCAGTTCCAATCATATTACTTTTAAAGAGTTTTGCTTCTAAATAGGTAATCTTAAGGACCTTTTCCGCTTGCTTTAACAATGGAATGTTAACACTGTTTTTTACTTCATTAAGCTGACCTGACTCCAATTTAGATTCTAGTTTTTTTCTAAGTTCTTTTGTGTCTATTCCAGAGGATTTAATCATTTTTATGGCAACTCCTTGGCCTTCTCTAATGATCCCCAATAACAAATGCTCAACGCCAATGTAGTCATGACCAAGTCTTAAAGCTTCCTCTCTACTGTAACTAATTACGTCTTTTACTCTAGGTGAAAATTTGGCATCCATATGATTCAAATGTACTATTGTTTTGGTAACAAAAAATCAATTGATCAAAAATATTCAACAACTATTTTGTTAATTGTTCACAATTATTCATTTTCGCACAAAATTTTGTGAATAAATCAAATCAAAAAATAAGGTGTTTTCTCGAAAGAAATGATACATTCGTAATGTTTGAAAATTAAGATTTAATAAATAATTATATGAGAGAAGAGAGTGGGGAAAGAATTATCCCAGTAAGTATTGAAGATGAAATGAAAACTGCTTACATCGATTATTCGATGTCTGTTATTGTTTCTCGTGCTTTGCCAGACGTAAGAGATGGCTTAAAGCCAGTACACAGAAGAGTTTTATATGGAATGCAAGAACTTGGTGTAAGATCAAATAGTTCGTACAGAAAGTCGGCAAGAATAGTCGGAGATGTACTGGGTAAATACCATCCGCATGGAGATTCCTCAGTTTATGACACAATGGTAAGAATGGCCCAAGATTGGTCACTTAGATATCCGTTAGTGGATGGTCAAGGAAACTTCGGTTCGGTTGATGGTGATAGTCCAGCTGCTATGAGGTATACTGAAGCTCGTCTTAAAAGAGCTGCCGAAGAGTTATTGTCAGATTTAGACAAAGATACTGTTGATTTTTCACCAAATTTTGATGATTCACTTGAAGAGCCAACTGTACTTCCTACTCGAATCCCAAATTTACTTGTTAATGGAGCTGCAGGTATTGCTGTTGGTATGGCTACAAACATGGCTCCACATAATTTGACAGAAGTTATTAATGGTACTATTGCCTACATTGACAACAAGGATATTGACATTGAGGGGTTAATGGAGCATGTAAAGGCTCCTGACTTTCCTACAGGAGGAACGATATATGGTTACGAAGGCGTTAAGGACGCCTTTCATAACGGAAAAGGCCGAATTGTAATGAGAGGTAAAGCAACAATAGAAGAAATTAGAGAGAACAGAGAAGCTATCATTGTTACTGAAATCCCGTATCAGGTTAATAAAGCCGATATGATTCAAAAAACAGCAGGATTAGTTAATGAAGGTCGTATTGAGGGTATTTCGGAGATAAGAGATGAGTCTGACAGAAAAGGTATGCGAATTGTGTACGAAATAAAAAGAGATGCCATACCAAATGTCGTGCTTAACAAATTATATAAGTACACTGCTCTACAGACCTCATTTTCAGTTAATAACATTGCTTTAGTTAATGGTCGTCCACAGGTTTTAAATCTAAAAGATTTGATAGTTCACTTTGTAGATCATAGACATGATGTAGTTGTTCGAAGAGCTCAATATGAATTAAAGAAAGCTGAAGAAAGAGCCCACATTCTTGAAGGTTTAATTATAGCTTCTGATAATATTGATGAAGTAATCGCACTAATTAGGTCTTCTAAAAGTCCTGATGAAGCTAGAGAGAAATTGATGAAGAAATTCAAACTTTCTGAAATTCAATCAAAAGCAATTGTAGAAATGCGTCTAAGACAATTAACTGGTCTCGAACAGGACAAGTTAAGAGCTGAATTCGAGAATTTGCTTAAAACTATAGAAGATTTAAAAGACATATTGAGTCGAGAAGAAAGAAGAATGGACATCATCAAGACTGAACTAGAAGAAATAAAATCAAAATATGGTGATGAAAGACGTTCAATTATTGAATATTCAGCAAACGAAATGCGTATTGAAGATCTTATTCCAAATGAAGAAGTTGCTGTTACCATTTCCCATGCAGGATACATTAAAAGAACAAGCCTAACCGAATACAAAGTTCAAAATAGAGGAGGAGTAGGTTCAAAAGGATCTTCAACAAGAGAAAAAGATTTCTTAGAGAAACTATTCGTAGCTACCAATCATAATTGGCTTTTGATTTTCACTGAAAAGGGTAGATGTTTCTGGATGAGAATATTTGAAGTTCCAGAAGGAAACAAAGCTGCAAAGGGAAGGGCAATTCAAAACTTAATCAATATAGAACAGGATGATAAAGTGAAAGCTTATGTAGTGGTCAAGGATCTAAAAGACGAAGACTACATTACTAACAATTTTATTGTGATGTGTACCAAAAAAGGAGTTATTAAGAAAACAAGTTTAGATGCTTATTCTAGACCTAGAACCAATGGAATTAATGCTATTGGAATTAGAGAGGGTGATGAATTACTTGAAGCAAAACTGACCAATGGTGAAAATGAGATTTTACTGGCTATTAAATCTGGTAGAGCAATTCGATTTAATGAGTCAAATGTAAGACCTATGGGAAGAACGGCATCAGGAGTTAGAGGAATATCCATGACAGAATCTGATGAAGTAGTTGGTATGGTGACGGTAGAAGATTTTTCAAAAACCGTTTTAGTTGTTTCTGAAAATGGATACGGTAAAAGAACGTATTTGAACGATCCAGAAACAGATGAGCCCATTTACAGAGTTACTAATCGTGGAGGTAAAGGGGTTAAGACTTTAAATATCACAGATAAAACAGGAAATTTAATCGCCATTAAAGATGTTACAGATGATGATGATTTAATGATAATCAATAAATCAGGAATCACTATCAGAATGCATGTGGCGGATATTAGATCACAAGGCCGCGCAACACAAGGGGTAAAATTGATCAATTTAAAAGGAAGTGATCAGATTGCAGCAGTAGCTAAAGTGGAACGTGACGAAGATGATGAAATTTTGATGGATAATGAATCTACCGATGATTCTGGCAACATTATTGATAACGAATAACTAAAATTACGATGAACAAAAATATATTAACAGCAGTTGGTATTGCCATTTTGCTAAATGGTAATGCACAAAAATTACAACTTACCGAAGCTGCTACGGAATACAAAAACAACTTCAGTAAGGCTTGGATGATGCAACCTGATCAGCTTGAATCTAATAAATCTGTATTAATGAAAGCTAAAAAAGCCATTGACGAATCTTTTGCAAAACAAACAGAATCTCCTGTACTAAAGTTAAAAGATGAAACTAAAATGTATTATTACAGAGGTATGATATATTTAGATTATATCATGATGGCATCAATGGATGAAGGTATAATGAAAGAACTGGAGACGATGGAAGAAGAGCAGCTTGAATTAGCATCCTTTGGATCTTTGAAAAAATGCATTGAATTAGATACAAAAAACCAGTGGAAAAGCGATGTAAATAGAAGAATTGAGAGTTTGAGAGCTATGATGTTCAATGCTGGGGCTGAAATGTTTAATCAGAAAAATTATGAGGCTGCTTATGATGCATTTGACGGATCAGTTAAAATGTACGATGTTTTAAGCAAGCCAGATACGTTAGCCATGATTAATGCAGCTTTGGCAGCGGAAAACTTAAATCGTTTTGATGAAGCTTTTGATTACTATAAAATGTGTGCAGATAATAATTACGGTAAAGGTGCTGAAATGTATCAATCTATGATAAGAGTTTTAAATTCTCCTAAAAACGAAAACAAAGATGATCAAAAAATACTTACTGTAATTGAAGAAGGAAAAAATAAGTTTCCCAACGATTTCGTGTTGAATGTAGAAGAATTCAACTTTTGGTACAATAAAGGAGATAACGAAAAGGCCCAGCAAGCCTTACAAAATGCAATTGAAGCTGATCCTACTAATAAAATACTTCATTTTAACATCGGTGTAACGTATGATAATTTAGCCAAAACAGAACATGAAGCAAAAAATCATGATAAAGCTTTTGAATACATTGAAAAAGCTGTAACAGGGTACAAAAGTGCCATCGAGTTAGATGATAAATATGTAGACGCTTACTATAATTTAGGTGCTTTGTATGTAAATGAATCTCAAGAAATTCAATCTATAGCAAATGATTATGATGGAGAAAAGTATGAGCTGGAAATGAAGAGAGGACAAGAAACCATGCAAAAAGGAATTCCATATCTGGAAAAGGTACTTACTTTCACTCCAAATGATAAAAATACATTATCAGTTCTGAAAATCATTTATGCGAACATGGATGATATGGAAAATTACAAGCGAATAAAAGCCCTTCTTGAAGCAGCTAATTAATCTATAGCTACTTCATGATACATTATGGTAATTTAAGGAAAATGACTAGTGAGCTCCACGAAGAAGTTCACTATGAAATTCCCTTATATGATAAAATTTCTTTTTCTGAAAGCATAAGGTTAAATCATCTTATTGGTTCTACCATAAATATCTCTTATTCCGGTGTAATTAACTGTGTCGTAAGTGGAAAGAAAATCAATAAAACTTATGGTGATGGTATGTCCTATGATGCATTTAAATCATCTCCTCTTGCTGTTGAGAGTATTATCCGACCAGAATTAAGCAGAATCCATGAAGGTGTGGCATTAAGGGATTACGATTGGGAAATGGCACATCATATGCAACCACATATCGTTTATCTTTCTAAAACAGCGGGTATTAAGGTAGGTGTTACCAGAGAAACTCAAATACCATACAGGTGGATTGATCAGGGAGCTGCAGAGGCATTGATTTTAGCAAAAACCCCTTACAGACAAGCGGCTGGATTAATAGAAGTTGCCCTTAAAAAATACATTAGTGATAAAACGAACTGGCGAAAAATGCTTCAAAATAATTTATCAGAAAGTTCTCTTATTGACGTTAAAAATGAGCTAACAAAACATTTAGGAGATGATCTCAAACAATACGTGACTCGCGATAGCGAGATTAATAAGGTAAATTTTCCTGTGATTAAGTACCCTACAAAAGTAAAATCAGTAACACTCGATAAAGTACCTCAAATTGAAGAAAAACTAGTAGGTATAAAAGGACAATATCTTTTGTTTGACAATGATACAGTGTTTAATGTAAGAAGACATGCTGGCTATCTCATTCAACTTTCTTTCTAAATATATTTCTTTTCAATTTTAAGGCCATTTCAACACCCAATTCAAAGCCATGTCTATAATCAATTTGAAGTTTTTTTTGACTTGTAGAGTAACTTGTAGTTTCTAGATAATTTTCGGGTATGATCTGATGAATTTTTAGTGGATATGGGTCAGTTTCCAAAAAGTTAGCAATTTCATTATATTTAATATGGTCAGAGTCAAATGTTTGACTTAATTCAGGATTGTTTTTATGCCAATAACTTCCGAATTTATTCATGTAGGTCCAATTTTCTCTGTGTTCTTTTGGATATGTTCTTACAACTACAATTTCCTTATATCCCAGTTTAATGGCCCTTTTTACTGGTATTGGGTCACTCCAGCCTCCATCCAATAACTTTATGCGGTCATCAACCACTTGTACACCTTTAGTTAAAAATGGTAGGGTCGCACTTGCTTTTATTACATCAAATAAATTACCTGTATTAGGAACAATGTAGATGGGTTTACCTGTATAGTATGATGTAGTAACAATTTCAACTAATCTGTTTGTTGAAAATCGTCTAAACTTTCTCAAGTTAATATGGTGTTTTCTTTTAGCATATTGAACTAAGTATTCTAAATTTATCATTCCTTGTTCAGAGAACATATTTTTCCAATTGATGAATTTTTCATCATCAAAAATATGTTGAAAGATATCATACGCACATTTACGCTGTCGACTGACATAATAAGCCAAACACATCGCTCCACCTGAAACTCCAACCATATATTGGAAGGGAAAAAAACGTAAACTCATAAATCCGTCCAACACACCAGCAGTAAAAATAGTTCGGAGTGTACCTCCCTGTATAACTAGTGCGATTTTTCTCATTATACTGAAAGTTTTAGAATATTAGATAAAGTTAAGTCATCTAAATTTATATATTTAACTGTACAAAAAATAACATCATGTCCTATCAAAAAAGATTAAAAGATTTTTTTAAAAAAAATGACCCCGATCGACTTTACTTAGCTAAACAAATAGCGAGAAACTTTAGACAGGACGAAGACGCAGTTTTTAAAAGGTTAGAAGAAATATATCAAAAGGGTGGACCATCTAAGCTTGTTTACAAGAAAATCAACAAATCTGTTGAGACAAGTAGACCTGAACGTTCTTCAGCTATCGATAATGATGATGTTGTTATAGAATCTTCAGGAAATATTGAAGCTTCAAATCCACCTAAAACTAAGAAGAAACTTATTTTAATTTCACTTATTGTATTACTTCTTGCTGTAGGTGGATATTTTGGCTTTATCATGTTTACGGGAGACAGTAGCCATGAAGAAATAGAAGCAGATGAAGTTCATACAGAGCATTCTTCTGGTGAATCACTTCATGAAATAGAGGCTGATGAACCTCAAATAATGGATCAAACAACTGATTCAAGTTCTGATGACCAAGTAGAAAATGATAGTACGCTTAATGAGATAATAGAAGCGGCTGAAGTTCTAGAAATAATAAAATAATTAGGGGTTGATTTTGTGAGGATCATTGTTTTTCTCATCAATCTCATCTTTAATTTTTTCCATTTGAAGAGTTATACCGTATAAAATCTTATCCCTTTCTTTTAACCAATCTAATGATTCTTTCCATGAGTCACCTCCTCTTGCCATATGAAACAAAGTGGTAAATTCATTTTTTTTAAGCCAATACCAAGCATCTGTCTTTCCTTCAACACCATGTATCAATGCTAGCAAATGAGCATAATTATTTTTTAATAGCCACTCTCTTGATGATTTATCATTTATCAATGCAAAACAAAACACTCCCAATTCCTTGTACTTGCTTTTAAGTAAAAATGTTCTTATTTCTTTATTTCCTCCAATAGCTTCTTTCCATGCTAAAAGAATTTTAGCAGGATAGTTTAAATTTCTAATTTTAATTGGCTTCATTTTTATAGATCAATGCCATTTAGCATAATGGTAATAATTTCTTGAGCTGCTTTAGGAATATTAGTTCCTGGTCCAAAAACAGCTGCTACTCCCTCATCAAATAAATAATTATAATCTTTTTTAGGAATAACACCCCCAACTATGACCATGATATCTTCTCTTTTTTGATTTTTTAATTCTTTAATTACTTCAGGAACTAATGTTTTATGCCCTGCTGCAAGAGACGAAATACCAATAATATGAACATCATTTTCAATGGCTTGTTTTGCCGCTTCAAATGGGGTTTGAAATAATGGACCCACATCCACATCAAATCCAATATCAGCAAATGAAGTAGCAACTATTTTAGCTCCTCTATCGTGTCCATCTTGCCCCATCTTCGCAATCATAATTCTAGGTCTTCTGCCTGATTTAGATTCAAATTGTTTTGCTAAGTCTAGAGCTTTGATATAATTTTGATCGTTCATAAGTTCACTTGAATATACACCTGAAATTGTTTTTACAGTGGCTTGATATCTGCCAAAAACTTGTTCCATTGCATTAGATATTTCACCCAATGTGGCTCTTTCTTTGGCTGCGTTAACAGCAAGCTCTAA
>CAZJVX010000037.1:0-5766 GCA_964549345.1 uncultured Flavobacteriales bacterium
GAGATCTTGAATACTTTTTTGATTGGTGAAGAAATTATTAATCATAAGAATTTTCATATTACTTAGCGATAGGTCAGTTTTTGAGCCAAAAAATCGTATGATGTTTCCAAATGTTCCCGCTAAGTAAAAAATAAAAGATGGAACGGAAATAATTAAACTCTTTTTTTTTGACCCCTCTTTTACCTTTTGAAAGAAGTTATAATAAGATAAGTTTTCATTTCCAATTATGTAATTTTCACCGGATTTTCCATAATCAATAGCATTTATACACGCTGTTGCCACATCTTCAACATGCACAAAATTTTTCCCACCGGGCGGACAAAAAATGAACTTTTTAAGCCCCATTAATATAATCTTTCCTGAGCTAGGACCAAAATCTAAAGATCCTATCATGAAAGTAGGACTTATAGTTACAATATGCCCAGAACGACTGTAATCTTGAACTAACATTTGGGCGTGAAGTTTACTTAACAGATAAAATGATTTGTTGCTAGGATATCGAATAGAGTTATTTTCATCACCAGGGTTTTCTAAAGTACCATATCCAAAGTATCCTGCTGATCCTACATGAATTACTTTTTGAATATTCTTTTTTTTACATGCGTCAAGTATATTTTTGGTTCCTAGGGTATTCACCTTATAGTCATCGGTTGATCTATGATTTTGTACGGTATCAGCTGCAGCGTGGATTACCGCGTCACAACCTGCAATGGCCTTTTCAATATCCGATATCTCCAATATATCTCCTTTGACAATACGTATTTTTTCATCCTTTATACTGAATTTATGGGGATTTCTTAATAAAAGCACAATTTCATGACCTTTCTCTTGCAACTTAAGGGTGATGTTTCTTCCAAGAAGTCCAGTCCCACCTGTAACCAGAATTTTCATGACTTAACCCCATTTTTCAGCATCGATCTCGTACTGTGTAAAACAAGTTGAATTTTAACACTAGGAGGAAGTAAACTTAAAATGAACACAATTACTTTATTGTGCCAACCCGGTATGATATATTTTTTCTTTGCCAGTGTTTTACTTATAGCCACTTCTGCTACTAATCTTGGTTCAGTTAGTGAAATTCTTGCTAATCTACCCCCACTTTTAACTTGATTTCGAACGAGTTCTGTAGTTGGGGTTGCTCCGGGTTGTAAGGTACTTACACTTATGTTAAACGGTTTAAATTCTTCTCTCAATGCTCTAGAGAAATTTTTGATGTAGATTTTGGATGCAGAATAAACCGATTTATATGGACACGAAAAATTAGCCATCATACTAGCGTTATTTAGAAGAAAAGAGGGCGCATTTTTTTTTAGTTCTGGCAAGAAAAAGTAGCAGAGTTTTGTAGTTGCTTTAATATTTATGTTGATGGTATTATTAATATATTCTTCTGAATACGATTCAAAGGGTCCAATACCTCCAATACCCACATTATTAATTAAAAAATTAACATCATATTCTTTTTCTTTAACCCATTCTAACACACTTTGAATGTTCTTATCCTTTGATAAATCAGTTTCAAAATAATCTGTTTCTACACCATATTTGTGTGAAATATCACGAGTAATATTAGATAAGTTTTCATTTGGAAGGGATACCAAAAGTAAATTCATTTTTCGCTGTGCACATACGTAAGCCATTTCAACTCCAATGCCTTTACTAGAACCGGTAATGAGTGTATATTTCATTATTCAAAAGTAGTTTATCAAATATAAATTTCTTTTTTTTAAATAGGATTGGTATATTTTTCTCTTATTACCAAAAACAAACTAATATTAATATATAGATGGATTTATTAAAGGAGATATTAATTACCTTTTCTTCTAAGAAAAAAAAAGAATTTGAAAAATTCTTAGTGAGAAAAAGACCATCTGATGATCGCAGGGATATTACGTTGTTGAATGAGTTATTTCAATATTATAATTCGCCTAGAAAAGTAAATTTACTTCAGAAAGGAAAGCAAAAATACCATGCCATTCGCAAAAGGTTAACCAAAGAACTTATTCGCTTTATTATCCTTCAAAATGCTAGTAATGATTTAAGCGCCAAGGATAGTGAAGGCTTTTTGAATTTAGCCAAACACTTTAAAGAGTTAAATAAATACGGTGTTGCTTGGTTTTTACTAGATAAAGAAGAGAAAAAGTGCGAGAAAACAAAGAACTACTTATTGAACATGAAAATCCAACGACTGAAGTTGGAAATATTACCTTATTTTCCTCAAGCTGATTTTGATCTAATCAAAAATAAACTCCTTGAACTTCAACAAGCTCAGGCTAAAGAAGACGAATTCCAACTTTATTTTATACAGATAAGGAATATGTTTGCTGAGAAATTAGAAAAAGGAGATGTTGAATTTTCTAATCCAATTATTTCTAAAGCCATTCAGCAATATAGCAATATAAAAAATGAAAAAAACACACCTAAAATTCAACTTAAAATCATCGAAATTCTGAGAGCTGAATATGGAGTAAAAAAGAATTTTGTAGGATTGGCAAAGGAACTAAAAGGCTATTATAAACAGCTTACTTTCTCTCAAGAAGAAAGAATAGGATTTAGTAATTCCATTGCTAACATAGAGTATATTATGGCATACACCATGTTAGGTATTAGAGACTTTGAAGAAGCTAAAATTCATCTTGAAAATTTGAAACAATTGATGGGAAAATCTGATTTAGTCAACTTAAATTATATAGGTAAATACATTGCTATTTTGAGTTTTCTCAAAATTTTTGAAAATAAAATTTTAGAAGCCATCTTTCTAATTAAAGATTCTGTTGACAAATTTGGAGTTAAAATACCTGAAAGGGAAATCAACAATCTGAAATTAAATCAAGCTGCATTTCATTGTTTGGTACGCGAATTTAAACCGTCCAATAAAATACTTCTTGAATTCAATAAGTCAGATGGATACTATCAAAAAACTATGGGAAGAGAATGGTTGATAAGAAAAGAGATGATTAGAGCCGTAATACAACTAGAATTAAACAATATTGATATTGCGGAAAACATCGTCTTAAATATTGAATCTAAGCACAAGGAGCTATTTCAAAAAAAGCAATTTATGCTGGTCAAACCATTTATTATAGCAATGAAGTTGTTTATTAATCATCCAGAAAGAGCTACGGAAGATGCTCTAAATCAAATGGAAAGCGAAGGAGGTCTTGATAAACATAAAATGTTTAGAGACCCTAGGCTTATTGTTTTTTATGCTTGGTTGAGGGGTAAATTTAGTAATCGTGATTCTTCTAACGTATTGATGGAAGAATTTGCAAAGCTGTAATTATTAAAAATATTCGTAATAATATTTATCTCCATTAGCTCTTTTCAGGCCAAGGTTATTTAGTTTCAGTTTTACAATGGTGTCTGTACTTTCAATAGTCCAAATGGTAATTCCTGCTAGTACATAAGAGTATTCATAAATTACAGCAGATTTGTCTTCTGAAAAGTTCCAGGTACCAACTAGACCATCTATTCCGAGCGAACCCATCGAGTTATCATTGTAAATTTTAAATGACCCATCTTTTACAAATTCAATGTATGAACCATCCCTTTCAATAGATTCAATCGTATTTGAAGAAGCATCAAATTTTTCAATGGGTCTCCATTTTTGTTGAAGTCTTGTTGATTTTGGAAGGAGTGAAAATCCTGGACCCTCTTCGTATTTACCACACCCGGTTAAAAAAAGCAAAGTGATGGATAAAAAGGTGATTTTGATGAGTTTCATTTTCAATATTTTTCTCAAATATAGAAAAACCAACTTGAAATAGGACCAAATAGAACATTACGTTATAAAAAATTAAATCCTTTCATTACAATGTTACCTTTGCAGCAAAATTCACCCCTATGAATATTAGAAATATTGCCATAATTGCGCATGTTGACCATGGAAAAACCACCTTAGTAGATAAGATGATATATGCCTGTAAAGCTATTGATGATAGAAAAGAAACCAAAGAACTTATATTAGATAATAATGATTTAGAAAAAGAAAGAGGCATTACCATTCTTTCTAAAAATGTTTCGGTTAGCTATAAAGACCATAAAATAAATATTATTGATACTCCTGGTCACGCAGATTTTGGTGGAGAAGTAGAACGGGTATTGAATATGGCAGACGGTGTTTTACTTCTTGTAGATGCCTTTGAAGGCCCCATGCCACAAACTCGATTTGTTCTTCAAAAAGCAATAGAATTAGGCCTAAAACCTTTAGTGGTAATTAATAAAGTAGATAAGGAAAATTGTAAGCCAGAGGAAGTTCAAGAGAAGGTTTTTGATTTGATGTTCAATCTTGACGCAACAGAAGAACAATTGGATTTCCCTACAATTTATGGTTCCGCAAAACAGGGATGGATGGATTTAGATTATAAAACACCTACTAACGATATTCTACCGCTGTTAGACGCTGTTATTGAGTACATCCCAGCTCCTAAAATTAACTCTGGAACTACTCAATTGTTAATTACTTCACTAGATTACTCTTCTTTTATTGGTAGAATCGCTATCGGAAGATTACATAGAGGAAGTTTAAAACAAGGTCAACAAGTTTCTTTAATATCGAGAGAGGGGGAATTTAGGAAGAGTAAAATAAAAGAGTTGTATGTATTCGAAGGACTAGGAAAAGCAAAAGTAGAAGAGGTAGCGGCCGGTGATCTTTGTGCGATAGTTGGATTAGACGGATTTGAAATTGGGGATACCGTAGCGGACTTAAATGAGCCTGAAGCCTTACCAACCATTCGAATTGATGAACCTACTATGTCAATGTTGTTCACCATAAATGATTCCCCTTTCTTTGGTAAAGAGGGTAAGTATGTTACATCTAGGCATATTAAAGAAAGGCTAGAAAAGGAATTAGAAAGGAATTTAGCATTACGAGTTGAAAATACTGGATCATCCGATTCATTTAATGTATTTGGTAGAGGTGTACTACATCTTTCGGTGTTGATAGAAACTATGAGAAGGGAAGGATATGAGCTTCAAGTCGGTCAACCCCAAGTCATTATAAAAGAAATAGATGAGGTTAAACATGAGCCAATCGAGGAGTTGACCATTGATATTCCAGAAGAACACTCTGGTAAAGCAATTGAGGTCGTTGCCATTAGAAAAGGCGAGATGGTCAGCATGGAACCTAAGGGCGATCGTATGTTATTGGAATTTAATATTCCTTCTAGAGGAATAATCGGACTTAGAAATTACCTTCTAACCACCACAGCTGGAGAAGCCATTATGTCTCATCGTTTTACTTCTTTTGAAACTTATAGAGGAGAAATTCCAGAAAGGCAAAATGGATCTTTGATCTCAATGGAGAATGGTCAATCAATTCCTTACAGTTTAAGTAACTTACAAGATCGAGGAAAGTTTTTTGTAGACCCTAACGAAGCTATTTATGAAGGTCAAGTTGTTGGTGAACATTCTAGAGCTAATGATTTAGTTGTGAATATTACAAAGACTAAAAAACTAACCAATATGAGATCTTCTGGTGCAGATGATAAAGTTAAAATTGCTCCGGCTATACAATTTACGTTAGAAGAGGCTTTAGAATATATTCAAGCAGATGAATACGTTGAGGTAACCCCAACCAATATTAGGATTAGAAAAATTCTTCTCAAGGAACACGAGAGAAAGAGAGCTAAATGATTAGCTAATTAATGTTGTTTTAATACTAGCTTTAATTTTTACTAATCCAAGTTTATTTATTTTGTAGAGAATAATAGTTGTTTGAAAGATTATGAGAGTATTTATTTTCTGTTTATGCTTTAGTATTTCTGTGAT
>CAZJVX010000037.1:5866-11399 GCA_964549345.1 uncultured Flavobacteriales bacterium
TGATTTTGAAAAAATATTCTTAACCAAGATATTGACAACGTAACTTATTTATATTTGGTTTGTAATAATTGCTGTAAAGCATTCTCATGAGAATATTTATTTTATTCATTACAATCTTATTTCACGCTACTACTTTAAGTCAAATTAGTAAGCCAAAAATGGTCATTGCAATTGTTGTTGATCAAATGAAATATGAATACATATATCGATTTTGGGATGATTTCAGTGAAAAGGGGTTCAAGAAATTAATCGATGAGGGTACTTTTTGTAGAAATACACATTACAATTATGTGCCCACCTACACCGGGCCAGGCCATGCATCCATTTTCACGGGAACTACTCCAGCAGTACATGGAATAATTGGCAACAGTTGGTACTCTAGAGACAGTCTTAATCCTGTTTACTGTGCAGGAGATTGGAAGGCTCAAACCATATGTCTTTGTCAAAAACCACATGACCAATTAAATAAAGGTGACGGTAAAATGTCTCCTAGAAATTTATTATCAACCACTATTGGAGATCAATTAAAAATAGTAGATACTTTATCTAAAGTTTTTGGGGTGTCATTAAAAGATAGAGGTTCAATCCTTTCTACAGGTTTTTCTGCAGATGGAGCGTATTGGATGAATTCAACGGGGAACTGGATTACCAGTGATTATTATCGCAATTTCATACCCAATTGGGTAAAACAATTTGAAGAATTCAATTCCGTTTCAAGCTACATGAACGGTTTTTGGACCGGTTCTACATTTAATATTAATCTCAAGGACAAATTAGACCAAAGAGGCCCTTCAGCTATTAAGTCTTCTCCCAAAGGGAACAAAATTTTATGGGATTTTTCCAAACAATTAATTTTAAACGAATCTCTTGGTGTGGATGAGCATACTGACTTGTTGGTTATGGGATTTTCTGCTACCGATTACATTGGACATCAGTTTGGACCAGATGCAGAACAAACAAAAGATACGTATATAAAATTAGACCAAACTATTTCTGATATGCTTTTGTTTTTCGACAAACAATTTGGGAAGAAAAACTATACAATCATGCTTACCTCTGACCATGGAGCCGCTACTTCACCTGATGTATTGAAAAAAATGAAATTTAATGGGGGTCGTTTTGATTCTAGAAAGTTATTGCTAGAGCTAAATCGTTATTTATTTGATGTCTTTGGACAAGATCAATTGGTATCAAAAGAAATTAACATGCAGTTTTATTTAAATTTTGATATTATAAATTTAGCAGGCATTGAGTTTGATTTGCTCTTTCAAAAGATAAAACACTTTCTTGAATCAAAAGAATTTATAAAATCTGTTTATGATTTAAGGTCAAATTCTTTTTTTGTGAATGAAAACGAGATTAAAATGATAAAAAATGGTTTTCACCCTAAACGATCTGGCGATGTATTTTATGTATTAAGTCCAGGATATATTGAGTGGAGCAGAGAAACAGGAACCACACATGCATCACATTATAATTATGACACACATGTTCCTCTTGTTTTTTACGGAAGAGGTGTACAAAAGAAAAAATTGATTGATAAACGAGTTCACATTTCTGATATTGCACCTACTTTATCTATCATAATGAAATCATCTTTTCCAAGCGGTTGTACGGGAAATCCTATAGAAGGTGTAATCTTAAAAAATTAATTTTAGTTTTAAATTAAATATTTTAACCTTAATCTAATAAAGTTTCTATTCAGGGATTAGTCCTTGTATTACTTTACGTTGACTTTTAGCTTTCTTACTGTCTTCTGCCTCTTTCTTGACTGTATTTTTTTCAAGTACGGGATCTGGGACAAAGGCACATAAATCTTCTGCTAACTGAGACAAGTAAATCTTCTCAATTTTATTTAGATTGTGGATATCAGCAGGCATTTCAGTTTCTGCTACGCCAGCATCCACTTCTTTTCCTTTTTTATTTAGTACCGTGTAATGGACATTTAACTTTCGGTATGATTTATAATAGTCGTCTTTTTTTCGGTAGGATCTACCTATATGAAACTCGTTGACAAAGATGAAATAGTTTGTCTGATAATTAAGCTGTAAGTCAGAAAGTAAATTGGGGTTATTAATAACAACATTCATAAAACGATCTGCATAATGATTCGATGTCAGAATCTCTCCTTGATAAATAGTTCCTCTATCATACTCCTTTTTTTCTGATGGTATTTCCGCCTGAATTTGATTTACAAACTTATTGAGTTTGTCTTTTATTAGTTCTTTTTTAGATGGTTGTGTTTTAACAGTGTCTTTTGTCTTTACAAGGTCATATTTAAATCCAATGCTGTTGTATATATAATTGAGCATTTTATTAGCACTGTCTTGATGGTGAGCTAAAGAGACTGCAGGAGTTTTTTGACTTAAGGAAAGTAGTATTTGTTCTGAAACACTTTTTTTAATTGCTTCTTTCACCTCTATATATTGCATATTATTAGCTAAGGCAATTTCTTTATCTATAGAGGAGGCATACATTTTAGATTCAAAAGGAACTATAAGTATTTTATTGTCTTTATCCTGTGTATATATTTCAAATGGATCAGTACTGTTTTCTTGTGTAACCCCTTTAAATGGAAATATAATGTATAATACTAAACAGAATAAAAAGGTAGTGACATCTAACTTCATGTTGTAAAAGTAATTTCTATTGTAGAGAAATACTTTTCTAATCAAAACAGATTATACTCAGGTCAATGTTTAAAAGTGTCAACCAGATATCCAACGATAAATATCCATCCCATTCGCATACACAAGAAGAGCAAGCAATAAACTCATTCCTACAATTTGGGCTCTAGTAAGGAATTGATCACTTGGAGGTTTACCTGATATCATTTCATAAATTAGGAACATAACATGACCACCATCAAGTGCTGGTATTGGTAGAATATTCATAAATGCTAAAATGATGGATAATAAAGCTGTCATACTCCAAAATCGCTTCCAATCCCAATAAGGTGAAAATAAACCTCCTATTGTTCCGAAGCCTCCAATTTGTTTAGCACCTTCTTTATTAAAGAGTAACCCAAGCGATTTCACATAATTTCCAAGAGTTGTTACTCCTTCCGAAACGCCTTTTGGTATGGATTCCATTAATCCATAATCCTTATGTTTATAGTCAAAATAGAGTAGCTGATTTTTGGGAAAATATCCAATGGTATGATCTTCTGCCACTTGTACTTTTATGGTTTCAGGTTTTTCGTTACGAATAATTTGCAATTCAACTTCTTCAGATTCGTATCTCTCAATTTCTCTTTTAAAATCAAGGTAATAAGGAGTTGATTGGCCGTTAATACCCACTACACTATCCCCTCTTTGAAGATTAGCCAATTCTGCAAAACTTCCTGTCTTTACGGAGTCTATAACATTTGGAAACCGAATATCACTAAAAATACCACGCACTTTTAAACGCAACAGATCTGTTACAATAGAGTCGTTTATGGTTACGGGAATAATTTGATTTTCTCTTCTGATTTTTAATTCTCTTTCTCCATCTATGAGTATTTTGCTGGTTGCATCTCCAAATTCATTTATAGGAGAACCACCTACCTCAACAATTAAGTCTCCATCCTGAAAACCATAATCTGCAAACTTAGAGTTACTTAGATGAGCACCGTATTTGACTGCTTCGTTTGGAACGTAATCTTTCCCCCAAACAAATAAAATCATTATATATATAAGAAAACCAAGCAATAAATTTACGGTTACCCCACCTATCATAATGATTAATCTTTGCCATGTTGGTTTTGATCGGAATTCCCAAGATTTTGCAGGCTCTTTCATTTGTTCTTTATCCATGCTTTCATCAATCATCCCCGCAATTTTCACATAACCACCAAGAGGAATCCATCCTATACCATACTCTGTTTCTCCCTTCTTGAATTTGAATAAAGAAAAGCCAGCATCGAAAAATAAATAGAATTTTTCCACTTTAGTTTTAAAGTACTTTGCAGGAAGCATATGCCCCAGCTCATGTAGTATAATCAAAATGGATAAACTGAGAACAAACTGTGAAATTTGGATAAATAATTCCATATTATTTTGAATTAGCCACCAAATATATATCAATTAATGATATATAACATGTTAAGAATTTATAATTGAATTTTGGCAAATAAAAAAGCCCCACGAGGGGGCTTAGTTAGATAATATAAATATTGATTATTTAAGGACTATTTTTTCTGTATGTGTATTATATGTATCCTTAATCTCCGCAAGGTAAATTCCTTTTGGAAGTTCTCTCAAATCTACCGTGAAAGTAAACAAATTTGGGTTGTATCTCTTTACAAGATTTCCAATGTTGTCATAGATTGAAATTTCTTCAATATTTGCAGAAGAATTGATTGAAATGAAATCAGAAGTTGGATTTGGATACACTTTATAAAGTACATCATTTGAACTAACTCCTACTGAGTTACCAGGCAACATCAGTGTATTTACTATTCTAGGGCAAAAGAAATTAATTGTGGAGTCAATATAGGCATCTGCTTTTGCAAGGCTCACATCGGGGTTAGTAGCTAAACTACTTTGATATGCGGCTGTACCAACGCTTGCCGGAAGCCCTTGCAATGTAGCTAATTGTACACACATTGCCTCAGTAAAATAATCCCATGGCGCTCCTTCGCCAGGATTTCCAGTATTAAATGGAAATAGGTTATCAACTGATTGAGTTATGGTGTCACCGCTAAAATCAGTTGTCCCAATCAACTTATTGGAAGCCTCTTTTGCTGCAACAGTGTAAGGATCAAATAAATTTGGTATATCGTTGTTGTTTCCTAGCATATTGGCTTTAGCCACTACATCATGAGACCCGCTAATACTGCTCACAATATTAACACCAGAAACAGATAAGTCACCAGTCGTAAATCTAGCTACTGCGTCAAGATTACCATGCACTGCTGCTATGGGCTTATCACCAGCTTCTAACCAACTGATGTCTCCAATAGCTCCTCCCATATTTAGAATCATATCATGTTCGCTCGAGTATCCTTTATGGTTTTCCATATTAAGCTGTGGCATTCCGCCATAACCAAACCAATCACCATACACTGCAGTATCAATTAATGGCATAGCAGTTACGGCATCAAGAAATTTAGGGAGTTGAAGCTCTGATAATTTATCTACAGAATTCAAACAAGTAGCTATCCAGCCTCCTGTCCCTTGACCACAAATAATAATTTTTGAAGTGTCAATTCCAAACGTATTACCATTTTCATAATCCATTCTAAAGTATCGAATCGCAGCCTTTACGTCTTGAATTCCTCGATATGCAGCCCTCATTAAGCTTGCTGCTCTTTCTGGCTCAGTAGGTAAATATGGATTCCACCCTAATCGGTATTCAGTGTTTGCGACAACATATCCCCTAGCAGCAAACTGATTACACATAACTTGGGTAGCATAGTCTATATTTCTATTTCCTGTTGCGTTACCATTTCTAATGATTGGAGCGAATGTTCCGGTATGTAAATAAATGATGAGAGGTCTTTCAGCTACGGTGTCACCTGCAGGCTCAAAAAGATCAAATTCAAGAGCAG
>CAZJVX010000038.1:0-11296 GCA_964549345.1 uncultured Flavobacteriales bacterium
CCAGTCATAACATCAGCACCTATTTCAGCACATTGTATAATATGCATTGGATGTCTGACAGAAGCTGCTAAGATTTCTGTATCAAACATATAATTGTCATAAATCTCTCTAATTTGTGCTATTAATTCTACACCATCTGTACTAACATCATCAAGTCTTCCAATAAAAGGTGAAACGTAAGTGGCACCAGCTTTTGCAGCTAATAATGCTTGGCCTGCAGAAAATATTAATGTACAATTGGTTTTAATATTATTATCAGAAAAATACTTTATAGCTTTAACACCATCTTTAATCATAGGAACTTTGACTACAATATTTTTATGCAATTTGGCAAGTGCTTCTCCTTCTTTAATCATGCCTTCATAATCAGTAGATATCACTTCAGCACTTACATCACCATCAACTATTTCACATATTTTCTTGTAATGATTAATGATGTTTTCGTCTCCTGCAATTCCTTCTTTGGCCATAAGAGAAGGGTTAGTAGTAACGCCATCAAGAATTCCTAAATCTTGTGCTTCTTGGATTTGATCAAGATTTGCTGTGTCTATAAAAAATTTCATTTTTTTCTTTTTAATTTTTGCCAAAAATAATCATATCATATTACTATAAGACAAAAATCAAAAGTTTATATTAAGTACTGAAAAGAATTGCTTCACATTGACATGAATTTTTCTTAAATGGACATATAAAAGTGTGGCCACATTCATCCTGCCAAATTTTGCCTAATTCAGATTTTAATTTCATACCGAATTTTTCATTTAATTTTTGCGCATGAATTCCCAATGGAGACTTCCAGGCATGTGCGATTATTTTATTTTGTGTTTTATGGTGCTTTTTAAAGTAGAAGGATAACATATTAGATCCGACCCCTTTTCGTTGCCATTTTTTTTTAATGGCAATACAATCAATTTTGGTACTATTGTTTTCCAATGTTATCATTTTTAAGAAGCCGATAATTTCGTTCTTAAAATATGCTGCTATTAGACAATCTTTATTTGAAATCTTGAAATAATTGAAATTATGGTAGTTTTCTCCAAATAAAGAATTAGAAATGGAAAGTAGTTCTAAAATTTGATTTCGATTCGTAAACTCCATGAAGATTAAATCAGATTCCATGGAAATAAGATACAAAAAAAGGGCAAGCTACTCATATCGCACCGCTACAACCGCTTACCCTTGCTATGTTCCCATCCTGGGGGATTCAGCAGGAGCTGGTCGTATGAGACTTGCCCAAGAACAAATGTAAACTTTTTAATAAATATGATTAACTAAAATGAAGGTAATTGCCTAAAATAGTTCCATGTACTTTTCCTTTAAGTTTGGAATCTAACATGGGTGTATTTTCACTTAATGATGAATTAGAAGACTTGTCAAATATCCATTCCGTATGTGTATCAAATAAAGTTAAGTTTGCAACAAACCCTTTTTTTATAACTGGAATATCAGTCTGTAAAATAGTTCTTGGATTAATAGACATAGTTTTTACAATAGTTTCTAGGTCTAACTCATCTAGCAAATAGGTCAATGCCATTGGAAAAGCAATTTGTGTACCAATACATCCCATAGGAGCAATAGGGAACTCTACTTCCCTTATTTCGTTTTCGTGTGGTTGATGATTTGAGGTGATAACGTCTACAATTCCCTTTTTAATTCCTTCAATTAGTGCTATTTGATCTTCTTTTGTCCTTAGTGGAGGAAGCATCTTAAAATCAGCTGTAAAGTTTTGTAAATGTTCATCGTTGAATATCAGATGATAGATAGAAGTACCACAACTCACGTTTAATTTATCATTTTTGGAATCGGCAATTCGTAAAACACTTTCTTTACTTGAAATAATATTAAAATGTATTTTTCCTTCATTGTATTTGGTTATAGATATGTCTCTGTTAATCTGTAATTCTTCGGCTAGAGAAGGTATTCCATTTAGACCCATAGCAGTTGAAGTAATTCCTTCGTGCATCTGTCCAGTTGGAGAAATGCTTTGATCATACGGATTACTAATAACTAAGCCATTGAAATTTTTAGCGTAGAGTAGTGCTCTTGACATTAAACCTGCATGTTGAACAGGTTTTAGATGATCTGTAAAAGCTAATGCTCCCGCGGTATACATATCATACATTTCTGATAATTCCTCTCCATCTCCATTTTTTGAAATCGTTCCATATGGGATTATTTCTAAAGGATTTCCATTTGACTTTTCTTTGCAGTATGAAATTTCACTCAAAGTATCTCTAGCAGGGCTTAATGTGGGTTGTAATCCAACGCCAGTGAATCCGCCATTTATAGCAGCTTCAATTCCAGACTTTATTGTTTCCTTTTGTTCATTTCCTGGTTCTTGGAAATCTGTTGAGAAGTCAAATAGACCGGGGCATACATAACCCTTATCAATTTCAACAATTTTCATGTTATCCTCAAATTCAATTTTGGTTGATATTTCCGAAATAGTACCATTTGAAATTAAAATATCAACTTTCTTTTTATTGAATGGTGAATTAGGGTCAATAACCTTTACTTGTTTTACTAAGATTTCAGACGGGTTTTTCATAGTATTTTATGATTATAATTTCTAAAATAATAAATATAAGTGCTAGGACAATAAAATAAATCCAGTAGTCTTTTTTACTCTGCATAGTAAAATATTCTCTTTTATCATCCATTTGATTTGATCTCACAAGTTTGAAAAATGAATTTTGATCATATTTATCAAATAGGGATGTAAAATCATTAAATTGGTAGGATTGAAGTTCAGATTCTCTTCTATTGCTGTTTAGAGATATAGTTTTGATAACCGAGTCTTCTTTTTTAATGTAATACAATCCTTCTTTTTCTAATACACCATTTAGATATAGAGTAAGTGCCCCATTTATTAATTTCGTAGTAGGATGAATTGAAAATTTATTATTTTGATCTGAAATAATGATTTTAGTTGATTTTAGATCTTGTCTAATTTTTATGGGTTTTATATGATTAGTTAGGTAGTACAAGTCTTGATTTATAGACGTATTTTCTTTTATTTTAAGAAATGTAGGAACAAAAATTGCATGACTTGTTATGTTGCTGTTTTCAGGTTGAAAAGAAGAGTTAAATAAATATAGTGTTTTATTATTTTGTATTTTTTCTACCAAAAAATCGTCATCATTTTCGTACCTCATCAAGCTTCTCACATTATTTGCGGATTTAATCTCATAAGTCGTTTTAAACTTAGGAAGGTCTATGTTTTGATCTAGATCTTTGAATACATTCTTGAAAAAAGGAGAAAGCAAATTTTTTTCGCTTAATATGTAAGTTGCAAATGGTTTTCGATTAAGTGAAAGACCATAGGATTGAAGAAATAAATTCGTGCTTTCTAGACTTTTGTAATGAGGTGGAGGAATTAGTACAATATGTTGACCTTTAATTTGTTGGGATATACTTGATGGAATAATTTCAATTTCATCCAAAATAATCAGATTTCCGTCAAGGTCATTTTCATTGAAACCATCCGAAATGTTGATGGATTGAAATGATACTTCATTTAATGTATTGAATAAGGATTTTAACGCATATTCATTGAAGTTTGAATCTAGGTATAGGTATTTGACTTTGTATTGGTCATCAGTAGAATAGGTAAATAATAATTTGTCATCGTATTTTAGTTCGTTATTGCTTACATCGTTTATATAAAGTTCTCCCTTTTTAATTCCGTGCTTCTTTAAAATATATTTGATTGAAACCGTCTTTTCTTCAAATTTTTCGAGACTTACTAATTTTTGAGTGATAATTTCACTATCATTTATCTTTAATTTTAGTTGAAACTCACTTCTTGTATCATTCCAGTTTTTGATTTTTATAAAAACTTCATCTTCAACCAAAATTTTCCTATCTTTTTCTTTGAACCAAATGGAGTCAACAGAAATATTGTAAATATTATCGCTTTGGTAAAGTGATACTAAAAATTGTGAAGAATCAGGTATTTTTAATTTGGCACCATGATTAAATTGATTTTTTTGCAAATCGGTAAACCAATAAGAATAAATGGGTTCACTCTTAAATTGTTCTTTTTGATTTAAAATAAGTTGTTTTAATCCCATATTCGCACTTGTGAATGTTGTGTTTTGAACATGACTTTTAGCCTGCTCCTTATCTAATGAATACGCCTTGTTTTTAGATTTATCATGAGTAAGAACATAAAATCTGGTTTCATTTGAACATGAGTTGATCAGATGAATGGCGTCACTTTTTGCTGTTTCCAAAAGACTTTGGTTGTCATTTGTACTTGACATTGAATACGAATTGTCAATATAAATACCTATTCTTGGAGTTGTTACACTTGGTGAGCTATTAAGCGGATTTGAAATGGGTTTACAAAAGGCAATAACTAGAAAAGAAATCAATAAAACCCTACAAAGCAGCAATAGAAAATTTTTGATTTGAGATCTTTTTTTGGATTCTATTTGGATACTCTTAAGTAGTGTTAGATCTGAAAAATAAAGCGTTTTGTAGCGCTGTAAATTAAATAAGTGAATTAAAATAGGAATGATGATTAAAGAAAGGGCCCAAAGAAATTGAGGATACTGAAAACTCATCAAAAAACAAATTTAAATATTATTTCTATACCTGTAAGCGTAATTTAAATTATTCCAATCCTTTTTCTACTTTTTTCAATACTTGGTCTTTTAATTCATTTTTATAAAATTTTAATTTTTCTATTAGCTTTTCATCACCAGTTGATAGAATTTGAATGGCTAATAGTCCAGCATTTTTTGCACCGTTAAGAGCAACAGTGGCTACAGGAACACCACTAGGCATTTGCAAAATGGATAAAACAGAGTCCCAACCATCAATAGAATTGGATGACTTTACAGGCACTCCGATTACAGGTATGGGAGTTATTGAAGCTACCATTCCAGGAAGATGTGCAGCTCCTCCAGCTCCTGCAATGACTACCCTAATCCCTCTTTCATATGCGGTATTGGCATATTCAACTAATCTTTCGGGAGTTCTGTGAGCAGAAACTATAGTTGATTCGTAATCGATTTCAAATTCTTTTAGAATTTTTACAGCTTCTTTCATTATCGGATAATCGGAATCAGAACCCATTATCACACCCACCTTATAGTTGCTTTTAGTCATTTGAAATTACTTTTAGTGTTTCTTTTACAAATTTCGCTTTTTCTTTTGCTTTTTCCATCGTTTCGTCAACAATAGTTACATGACCCATCTTTCGAAAAGGTTTAGTGATTTTTTTACCATAAATGTGTATATAAACTCCTTCTTTTGACAAACAGGACTCAAAATTTTTGTAAAATACCTTTCCAGTGTAGTTTGGTTCTCCCAAAATATTTAACATAACAGATGGAGATAAGAGCTTTGTTGATCCTAATGGGTAGTTTAGAATTGCCCTTAAATGTTGCTCAAATTGAGAAGTGATATTTGCTTCTATTGTTTGGTGTCCGCTATTATGAGGTCTTGGTGCTACTTCATTAACTAATAATTGTCCATTTTTTGAAATAAAAAACTCAACAGCTAGGTTACCAACCATATTTAAGTTTTCAATAATAGAAATGGCAAGTTCCTTTGCCTTATGATCTAAATTCCTTCTTATATCAGATGGACAAATTAATTGCTCAACAAGGTTTGCCTCAGAACTAAATTCCATTTCCACAATCGGGAATGTTTCTGTTTCACCATTTTCATTTCTTGAAACTATAACAGCAATTTCTTTTTCAATCTCAATGAATTCTTCGACCATAGATGGAACATCAAATAAACTATTAAGGTTATGATCGTCTTTAATGAACGTTACACCTTTGCCATCATATCCGTCTTTTCGTGATTTTTGAATAAATGGGTAATGGATAATATTATCCTGAATAGCATTTATAACCTCTTTTTTGTTTTTAAATAAATAAAAATCAGAGGTAGGAATGTCATGTCTTACGTAAAATTGTTTTTGTAGGCCTTTATCTTGAATAATTTCTAATGCTTCAGGTTGAGGATATGTTTTTATTCCATCCTTTTCTAATACTTTTAGTGCTTCAATATTAATATGCTCAATTTCAAATGTGAGTACATCTACTTTACGGCCAAATTCCAAAACATCAATATAATTTTTGAAAGATCCATGATGAAATTGGTGACATAGTGCAGAACAAGAGCAATTTTCATCTGGATCTAAAACGTAGATTTCAATATCCCATTTAGATGCAGCTTGAATCATCATTTTTCCAAGTTGTCCTCCACCTAATATACCGAGTTTAAAATCTGAACTAATTTTTTGTTTCATAACACTAAAAACAAATATGTATTGTTGATTTGATTAATGCAATACAAATGTAGAATTTATAGGGTATTAATAATTTAATTTCTTGTTTTTTACGCCATATCCAAAAAGTGCAAAATCATATTTCACTGGGTCATGTGGATCCATTTTTCTTAAATTTTCATCTAATTCAACTACTGATTTCCAATCATTTTGCTTTCTAGAAATCAAATTAAATTTTCTTGCCGTGTTTCCACTATGAACATCTATAGGACAAGATAACTTTGACATGGGTATGGAAGACCAAATGCCTAAATCAACCCCTTTATTATCCTTCCTGACCATCCATCTTAAATACATATTTAATCTTTTGGCAGCTGATCCATTCGATGGGTTAGCAATGTGTTTTTTACTTCTTACGTCTAAGTATTCTCCTAAAAAAGTACTTCTGAATATTAGAATGGGTTCATAGGAATTATTCGATTTACTAAAAGCAGGTGATAAGATCTGTTCTAATGAATCATATTTTATAAATATATATCTTAACCTTTCTATAAAAAAATGAAGATCAAAGCTGTTAAATGTTCTGTGTTTAAAATCAGTTAACTTGTGTGTTAAAGATGAATCATAAGATTTAACAAAATAATAAGGTTCATTTTCAAATATGTCTATTAATTTTTTTCCACTTTGAATAATGCTTTTCCTATTACCCCACGCTAGTGTTGCTAGAAATAGGCCCATTATTTCTAAATCCTTTTGATTCTTGAAAGATCTAAGCAGTCCTAAAGGATCACTTTTCAAAAAATAAGGATGATTAAACTCATCAACTAATTTATCTAATTCTGGTTTAATATGGATAAAATCAGTGGAAATAAAAAGGGGTTTACCTAAATCTATTAATTTGGATATTTTGTTGGATTGCTTTCTCTCATCATGTTGTAGATGGCATCAATAATTTCATCTACATTAGGTTTTGAAAAATAGTCTCCATCTGACCCATATGCAGGTCTGTGTTCTTTTGCAGTTAAGGTTATAGGTTGTGAATCCAGATGAAAATAACCTTTTTGTTTATTAATTACTTCATTGAGCATAAAAGAAGTTGCTCCTCCAGGAACATCTTCATCGATAAATATGATTCTATTGGTTTTTTTCAGTGAATTCACAATCATATGATTAATATCGAACGGAAGTAATGTTTGTACATCAATTAATTCGCAAGAGATATTCATCTCTTCTAGAATTTCAGATGCCTTTTCACATAAGTTAAATGTAGAACCGTAACTTACAACAGTAATGTCATTTCCTGCTTTTACAACTTCAGGGACACCTATTGGTGTTGTGAAATCACCATAATTTGAAGGCTCATTTTCTTTGATTCGATACCCATTCAGACATTCAATTACTAGTGCAGGATCATCAGATTTAAGTAGTGTATTGTAAAAACCTGCTGCTTTTTGCATGTTTCTAGGAACACAGACAATCATTCCTCTAACTAAATTTATAATACCACCCAATGGCGAACCAGCGTGCCAAACACCTTCTAATCTGTGCCCTCTTGTACGGATAATTAATGGACATTTTTGAGTTCCTTTTGTTCTGTAAGCTAGGGTGGAGATGTCATCACTCATTATTTGAATAGCATATAATAAGTAGTCTAGATATTGTATTTCAGCTATGGGTCTAAGCCCTCTTAAGGCTAATCCTATCCCTTGTCCAATAATGGATGCTTCTCTAATTCCAGTATCAAAAACCCTTATTTCACCAAATTCTTCTTGCATCCCTTCCATGGCTTGATTAACTCCACCAATCTTTCCTGTGTCTTCACCAAATGTTAAAACTTCGGGATGGCGTTGAAATAATGTTCTGAAATTATTTCTTAGAATTAATCTTCCATCGATCTTTTGATCAGATTCGTATGTAGGTGCAACTTTTCCCACATTAAGGCTAGAAGATTCGAATTCATTGTATACGTCTGAGTTATATTTGTCTGCTAAAAATTCTTTTTGGCTTTTAAACCAATTCATTACACTATTTCTAGCGTTTGTATTTTCAGATCTAGTTATTCGGAGTGCCTTATAAAAAGGTTGATAAATTTCTTTTCTTAGAGGCTCTTTTAATTTCTTTATACTGTTGATTATGGTTTCTAAACTTTCTCTTTGATTACTTTCTGAAGAAAGCATATCAAGTTGGGTTATTATTTGCTTTTTTTCTTGATCTATTTCCTCAATAAACTCATTCCATGCATCTTTTGAAAATTTTTTAACTTCAGCTTTGGCATCTTTTTGGATCTGATTTAAAACATCTTCTGTTGTTATTGGTTTTCCTAAGCCGTTGTCATCACTTAACAACCATTCTTTGAATTTTTGAATACAATCAAATTCTTTAGCCCACTCTAGACGTTCTTTTGATTTGTATCTTTCATGAGAACCCGAAGTGGAGTGCCCTTGAGGTTGTGTGATTTCTTCCACATGTACAAGAGATGGTTTGTGATTTACTCTAGTAAATTCAGTAGCTTCTTTGTAGGTCGAGTATAACTCCTGATAATTCCAGCCTTTACATCTAAATATTTTGAGGCCGTTTGTATCCTCTTCTATCTCAAAACCTGCTAATGCTTTAGATATACTTTCCTTTGTGGTCTGATATTTTTTTGGAACAGATATCCCATACCCATCATCCCATACTGACATGACAACAGGAATTTCTAAAACACATGCAGCATTAATGGATTCCCAGAAAATTCCTTCTGAAGTACTGGCATCCCCAATAGTCCCGAATGCAATTTCGTTTCCGTTGTTTGAAAAATTAGTTAGGTGACTTAATTCTTTGTTGTTACGATATATCTTTGAAGCTAATCCAAGACCAACCAGACGTGGCATCTGGGCTGCGGTAGGAGAGATGTCAGATGTTGAGTTTTTTTGATTTGCTAAGTCCAACCACTTTCCGTCTTCATTAATGAATTTTGTAGAAAAATGTCCGCCCATTTGTCTTCCAGCGGAGGTGGGTTCTTTTTCAATGTTAGTATGGGCATACAGTCCTGCGAATAATTGTTTAACGGTCAAGTTTCCTGTTGCCAGCATAAAAGTTTGATCCCTGTAATAGCCCGATCTGATGTCACCGTTTCGAAAGAATTTGGCCATTACTATTTGTGGAAGTTCTTTCCCATCACCGAAGATTCCAAATTTTGCTTTCCCAGTAAGAACTTCTTTTCTGCCAAGTAAAGATGCCTCTCTACTTAAGCACATCAATTTATAGTCATTCAATAATTCATCAATAAAAGCTTGCTTATTTATCTTAATCTCGGTATTTGATATGGAAGTAGACATTAGGACTAAATTTTAGGTCTGCAAATTTATAATTATTGATCAATTCGTCAATAAAATCACCTCTTAATATAACTAAATTAAATTAAATTCAAAATATAATGTTTACATGACTTTTAAAATAAATTTATGATCATTTATTACATATATTTGTCCGCAATTACAATATAAAATGAAGTTATTAGAAAATAAAGTTACCCTTATTACAGGTGCAACTAGAGGTATTGGAAAAGGCATAGCCAGAAAATTTGCTGAACAAGGATCATCTGTAGCATTTACCTATGTCTCAAGTGAAGAAAAAGCGTTGACATTATCTAAAGAGCTTAAGGAAATGGGAGTTAATGCAAAAGGGTACAAGTCCAACGCAGGTAAATTTGATGAAGCTCAAGATCTTATTGATCAAATTCTAGCTGATTTTGGACAATTAGACGTGCTAATTAATAATGCCGGTATTACAAAAGATGGATTGTTAATGAGAATGAGTGAAGAGAATTGGGATGATGTAATTGATATTAATCTAAAATCTGTATTCAACTTAACCAAAGCATCTCTTAGAAACTTTTTGAAACAAAAAAGTGGTTCCATTATCAATATGAGCTCTATTGTGGGGGTACAAGGAAATGCTGGTCAGTCAAATTATTCCGCATCTAAGTCAGGTATCATTGGTTTTACTAAATCAATTGCACAGGAATTAGGTTCAAGAAACATTCGATGTAATGCCATAGCCCCTGGTTTTATTGAAACTGAAATGACAGGTGCACTAGGTGAAGATGTGGTAAATACTTGGATACAAAACATTCCATTAAAGAGAGCTGGAAAACCAGTGGATGTGGCAAATTGTTGCTTGTTTTTAGCCTCAGATATGGGTTCATATGTTTCAGGGCAAGTTATAAGCGTGTGCGGTGGCATGCTAACTTAAGTAGATAAGAGTGAGGGGACTTCATTTTGAATTGCCAATTTATTACTTAATTCTATTTACTGCACTTAGTTTTTTACTGAGTTGGCTTCTTTATTTTTATAACAAAAAACACGATAATAATTTAAAATCAAACCGTTTACTTTTTGCACTTCGATTTTTATTTTTGTTATTGATTTCATTGTTCTTAATGAGACCAAAATTTCAAAAGTCAGAAATTAAAAGAGAAAAACCCATTTTAGTTTTTGCACAGGATGTATCAGAAAGCATATTGGCTAATAAAACTGACCATTTTGACGAAAATGTTTACACGGATTCTATTAAAATTTTTCTTTCAAAATTAAGTGACTCTTATGAAACTAGAACATTGATTTTTGGAAACCAAAGTGTTGAATCCGATTCTTTTGTTTTTGACCACAACCAATCAAATTTAGGTCAACTATTTACCCAAGTTGAAAATCAATTTAACACATCTAATCTTACAGATTTAATTGTGGCCTCAGATGGTATTATTAATGCGGGTAAAGTCAATGCAACATTAGAAAATACAAATGTTAAAATACATACGCTACTACTTGGTGATACAAATACTAATCCAGATGTTTCGATTCAGAAAGTAAGAACTAATAAATATGCTGTTCTAAATAATAATTTCCCACTGGAGGTGATAGTTAAATCAAATGTAGATGTCTCAAACCTAGAATTAATAATAAGTGATAATAATGAAATCACTCAAAGAAGATCAATTTCATTAAAAGATGGATTAAATAGGTTTTACTACACTTTTTTGGCCAGTAAAAGTGGAACTCATGAATT
>CAZJVX010000039.1:0-11282 GCA_964549345.1 uncultured Flavobacteriales bacterium
CAATACTATAATTCAAAAACGATAAACTTAGTGAGGGAAGTGTCTGAAAAAGAAACTGATGTAATTGAGGGCAAAGTGACTATAATGAGCGGTCAAATGATTGAGGAAATCGAAATTAAGAAAAATACGCCAGGTGTGTTGGTCAAAAAGCTTCCAGGAGAGGTCCATATTAAATTCGAGCCTGGCGATATGGATGACAATTACTTAATATTCAAAAAAGCCGCTAATCAGATCTATTATTTTGAAGCAACAAGTTGGAAAAAAAAGGATCTGATTACGGATGAAACAGGCCAAACAGTGCTTAGCTCATATAAGGGAAGGGTAAATTATCACGGTCATTTGTATAGAACAAACAGCATGTTATCAAAACCTCAACTGATGATTAAAAAGAAAAGCTCAAGAAACACCGATTATAATAAAAGAAGAGCTAAAGGAGTTAAGGTCAGTTAAAATCATTTTTTTCAATGATTTTCTTCATGCAGTTTATCCCGTCTATTGCAGCAGAAACAATACCTCCAGCATATCCTGCTCCTTCCCCACAGGGATATAGCCCTCTGATTTGAGTGCTTTCATAACTTATTTTGTCCCTAGGAATTTTAACAGGTGAAGAGGTTCTAGATTCTGGAGCGTGTAATACTGCATCATTAGTTAAAAAACCAGGCATTTTTTGATTAAAAATGGTAAATGCTTTTTTAAATCGGTTGATCATAAATGATGGAAATATATCATGAAATAAAACGCTTTTTATTCCAGGAATGTAAGAGCTTCTAGGAAAATCTTTAGATTTTGAATCTACCATAAAATCGGATAAGCGTTGAGCAGGTACTTGTTGAGTTTTACCGGCTAACTCCCAACATCTTTTTTCAATATTTTGTTGGAATTCTAACCCGACAAAGGGGTCTTTTTCTTGATTTTTATTTAGTTTTTCAGGATCAATAGTCATGACTATACCAGAATTGGCGTAGGGGTTATTTCTTTTGGAAGGAGACCACCCATTGGTCACCACTTCATCTGTGGATGTGGCACATGGCGCAATAATTCCACCTGGACACATGCAAAATGAATAAACTCCTACATCGTCAACTTGTGCCACAAGGGAATATGAAGCTGGGGGTAAGTAATCGTCACTTTTTCTCCCCCAATATTGTATTTCATCAATAAGTTCCTGTTTGTGTTCAACTCTAACTCCAAGTGCAAATGGTTTAGCTTCTAGTTTTATTTGATGATTATCCAAAAGATAAAGTACATCTCTTGCAGAATGCCCTGTAGCTAAAATCAGATTAGAGGTATATAATTTATCACTTTCATTTACTATAATTCCTTCAATTTTCTCATTATTAATAATCAAATCTGTCATTTTAGAATTAAAATGAATTTCTCCCCCTTGCATTATTATTTCTTCTCTCATTTTTTCAATGATTTTAGGAAGTTTATTTGTGCCAATATGTGGATGAGTATCTATTAAAATATCTTGATCTGCACCAAAATGAACAAACCAACTCAGTACAGTATGAACATCGCCTCTTTTTTTTGATCTAGTGTAGAGTTTTCCGTCAGAGTAAGTGCCTGCTCCGCCTTCTCCAAAACAGTAATTTGATTCTGGATTTACAATTCCTTTTTTGTTTAGTTCCGCTAGATCCCTCCTTCTGTTTCTCACTTTTTTTCCCCTTTCAATAATGACGGGTTTAACCCCCTTACTAATGGCGTAAAGTGCAGCAAATAGGCCCGCAGGTCCTGCACCAATAATGGTTACGGATTTATCTGGGTTCGTTTTAAAACTTTTATAATTGTCAGACTGTAATGGAATAGGTTCGTTGATGTAGATATCAACGGTACATTGAAGTTTAATGTTTCTTGCTCTAGCATCAATAGATCTTTTTATAAATCTATATTGAAAAGGCTCATCAGTTTTGGTATTCTCAACTATTTTTTTCCGAATTAAGGATTCATTATGAATGTCTTCCGGATTTAACCTTAATTGAATTCTATTAATCATTTTTTGGATTCAAACAGTTATTTATTCATGTAAGAATTTAATGATTTTAGAATGATAATCATCTGTTGCTTTAATGAAATAGAGCCCTGTATTTAAGCTGGAAATATTGAAATTAATTTGTTTAGTAAATAAGTTTGCATAAACTTCTTTCGAGCGAACGCTTTTGTGTAATGCGTCCAACACTTCCACTTCAATTTGACCTGTGAAGCCATTTAGTTCTACATTTATTTCAGAAGTAGCAGGATTTGGGAAACATCGTAAAGAGGAATGAGTATGGTTTAGTTCATTTGACAGGCCATATCCAACAGTAAAATAATGTGTAATTTGATCTCCAAAGTCCGAGTCGAAACCCGCTAAAGGTGCTCCACTTGGCTTTCTTATTTGAAAATATCCTGCTCCATCATTATTAGCAAAGAAGTTTAATCCATCGTGATCAGTATCTATTAGTTCAATTTTGTAGCAGCCAGGATCTAACGTTAATGTATCTTTATATAGGGTGTTATTTTGAAAACTAATTCTTGAAAAGATTTCATTTCCATCCACATCCGTTACAAAAAGCCTTGTTTCATATCCAGCTCCGTTAGTTCTTGTCCACAATGAAATTTCATCTGGATATACTGGGGGGGTCTCAAAAGTAGTGGAGTAATAATTATTTTTTTCATACTCATCGGTAGTTCCGTTAACTTGTGTAATGGCCACATGGAATCTTTTACAAAATTGTGCGTGATCCCAAAAAGATTGGTCAGGTATAGGCAACACTACATTTTCTGACTCATCAAACGACAAACTTCCGTTCCATGTATATTGTTCATGGGGGCCACCACAAATCCAATACTCAATGGTTACGTTTTCTAACGTTTGTTCCCCTGTGTTTTTAAGTATAATCTCTGGCTGATCACACATGGGATTAAATCTGTTATAATACTCCCATTTGTTGGGTTTGATGACATCTTCTATACTGGCATCGTTCTGAAAGTTATGTGCCCCATAGGAAATAAGCTGTACAGTAAGTCGGTAATTTCCTTCCATTCCTCCAGAAGTAACTTGCATTCCATAATCTATATTTACCGTATCACCAGGATTTACTAAATCGGTTATTTCATGATCGTAGGTAGTTCCAAAAGTGCCTGGACACCAACCAGCTCGATCGTAAATCCAAGTTCCTCCTTGTGCAATAACAGGATTATTGGCACATTCTTTCCAATTTAACCATTCAAACTCTTTTACTCCGTTAATTTTGACGTGATGTAACTTTGGACAGAACTCTGCGCAGTTTTGGAATCCCCCGAACCAGTGTCCTGTAGTTCTGGTTTTAACTTTATAATCACTGGCGTTTGGGTTTAATGGGATATTCACAGGTGGAAGGGAAACATCATTAGCAATATTCGCATGACCATAGTCTCCTCTCCAAATGGTCTCCACATCTATTACGTCTCTAGGAGGTATTCCTTTGATCATAACAAATTTTAAATCAATTAATTCCTGTTGGTTACCTGCTCTTATTTCTAAGGTGTCTACAAAAAGAGGCGAATAATCGGTAACATCGTATACCCATCGAAAACCATGTGGGCCTAAGTCTAGTCCTATTCCATAGGGTGTAACGTAGTTTTGCAGCTGGTGGATTTCTTCTTTATAATGATTAGTTAATTCAAAATCACTACCAAAATCAGTTGAATCAATTAACATCCCTTGACTATTATATTCATAGCCCCAACCACTCTCAAAACCGTAAATAGTATCTAATAATGTTTTTGAAATCCCAGCTATGTTCATGTCAACGTATGGCTGTGTTTCAACTATGGATAAAGAAGGGCCGTAAACAGTGTCATAATAAAGTGAAGAATCAAGGGTAGAAATGTAATTACCTTGGTATAGCCGGGTAACAGGCCTAATAGAAGTGGAAATAGCATTAAAATGAAAAAGTTGAGGATCTGTTATTCCCAACTCAGGTTGACCAAGCAAGCTGCCATGATATTGATTGGGGCCATAATCTAAGCAGGTATGATTCTGAATGTCATTGAAATTATAGGCTACTTTAAGATATGCATAATAGGGATGACTTTGAACAACACTTCGGTTCATCCAATTTTTAATTGTCTGTTGGTCTAGGGCCGTATTCCAAATTCTAAATTCGTCTATTTTACCATCGTAAACACCATTAAAACCCGAACTAGCCGTTCCGCCAATCCTAAAAGATGAAATACCAGACATCAATCGGGTTTTTCCTGTTCCGGACATAAATACTTCTCCATTAAGATAAGCTATCATTTCACCAGATTGAACATCTTTTGTAAATGCCCAATGATTCCACTTTCCTGCAAAATCATTAAGATTGGCGGTTTGATTAACTCTGTCATAAGATCCTGTTCCGTTATTTCCAGCGTCCCAATACACGTTGCTGTTGCTCCAGGGTAAATGACAGTTAACAACTCGATATCCATTTTGATCTCTACCTTCAAACACATAGCTGTTAAATGGCATTTTATTTTCATCACCATAACACCAAAAGCTTATGGTTATAGCACTGTCAATATCGTTAAAAACTGCGGCAGGAACATCAATAATATCATCATCATTAAAATCAAAATGACCATTATGCGATTGAGTAAGACCCATTTGAATTCCTACTGTATCAGCATAAAGAACAGAAAATGATGAGGCCGAAGTTTCGTAGGTAATATCAATAATTATGTTGTCATTAGCGTTCCAATTTATGGGATTTATGAGGCGGAATACGTGTGTGCCAGTGTATGTTTGATGGGTGTTTTTTTCATAGATTGTACTAAAATTTAAATTGTCAAAAACACTGTCGCTAAGCATACTCGAACTTGTTGTTTTTGCTCTAATATGTATCCGTTTAAGATGAATCCCTGAAGACGTGAAATCTAATGAAAATTTACTTAGGTGTCCTGGAGTTATTCCTTGGTTTAATAATTCACTAGCTAGTATTAAGAATTGAGCTCTTCCTGTTTTTTCTTGGCCATTTAAAAAAGCATTAGAAATCAACGTACCAGCTCCTAAAACACAACTGTCCTCGTTTGATGAACTCGCGATGTTTGTTGAGTAATCATAATGCTGGTAAACATTAAATTTAGGTTCATTTAAATAAGATATAGTGTTAGGAGTAGAATTACCAAGATAGTAGAATGGAGTATTGATATTTTTGTGTTTGAAAAGATTAGTAAATGTAGTGTAATCCCACTCTCCACATGGGTAATTATCCTGTGTTGTGGCAGCGTCACATTTTAAAGTGTAGTACATTAAAATCTTCTGGTATTGATTAGTGTCTTTTGGAAAAATATACCATCCTCTTCTTTTTGTTATGTCAGCAAATGATAAGGTTTGAACCGTTACAGTATCTACTGAATTTTGACTAAGAACATTTATGGGGAAAATAAAGCATATAGCAATAATAAAAACAGTGTTTTTCATGGTTTTATCGACCTTTAATTAAATCTTTATTGTTTATTGTTCTTTTTTTACGTTGAGTTTAGTGAACAAATATTTTTTTAAATTTAAAGAAAAAAAGATGAAAAATTCATGCTCTTGTAGCTGTGATAATTGTAAAAAAGGTAAATGCGCTCAGTGTGTATGTGAGTCTTGTGTATGTGAAGATTGCAATTGTTAATTTCGCTAATTAACATTACTTTAACGGAGTAAATTTGGTTTTTGTTTAGCTTTTTAATAAATTCGTTGAACAAAATTAATGCTATGCAAACTTTAACCAATGTTAAATCTCCTTTTATTTCCAGTAAATCATACCTTATCAATGGGAAAATTAGCGATTGGAATGGACCGATGGCTAATGTTTATTCCAACATTCAACTAGAAAAATCCTCGGACGGAAAAGTAGTACCCACTTTGATAGGTTCGGTTCCCGACATGCAATCTGAAATAGCTGTGGAGGCATTAAATGCCGCTGTTAAAGCATTTGCAAGAGGTCAAGGATTGTGGCCCACTATGAAGGTGAAAGATAGAATGGCCTGTGTGGAGAAGTTCGCTGATCAAATGAAAGAAAAGAGAGACGAAATTATTGAGCTATTAATGTGGGAAATAGGCAAGAATAAGCCTGATGCAACCAAGGAATTTGACCGTACGGTAGAGTACATTTACGATACCATAAACGCTTATAAAATGTTGGATCGAAAGAGCGCTAAGTTTGACAAGGAAGGTGGCATTTATGCTCATATCAGAAGGGGCCCGCTAGGTGTTGTTTTGTGTTTGGGACCATACAATTACCCTCTAAACGAAACGTTTTGTTTATTGATACCAGCCTTAATAATGGGTAATACAGCCATATTTAAGCCTGCTAAGTTGGGAGTTCTGCTTATTACTCCATTGTTAGAAGCATTCAAAGATTGTTTTCCACCAGGAGTAGTTAATGTGCTATTTGGTAGAGGTAGAAATATAGCTACTCCCATTATGAGATCAGGTAATGTTGATGTATTGGCATTGATTGGTCACAGTTCATCTGCTGTTGCCCTTCAAGACGAGCATCCACACAAAAACAGATTGAGACTCATATTGGGTCTTGAAGCTAAAAATCCAGCAATTATTCTTCCTGATGCAGATCTTGATCATGCGGTAAAAGAGTGTATTTCAGGAACGCTTTCATACAATGGTCAGCGCTGTACTGCTTTAAAGATTTTGTACGTCCATGAATCCATAAAAGATGAATTTTTGAAAAAATTTTCAGAGGCTGTTGATCAACTTAAATTTGGTCTTCCATGGGAAGATGGGTCTTTTTTAACTCCACTTCCAGAGCCAAATAAACCAGCGTACATTAAAAACCTAGTTGATGACGCCATTTCAAAGGGAGCCAAAATAATGAACAAAAAAGGGGGTGAGTTATCTCCAAATTATTGTTATCCTGCTGTGATGTATCCAGTAGATCAATCCATGGATTTATTTCATGAAGAGCAATTTGGTCCTGTAATTCCAGTAGTTTCTTTTTCTAATATTGATCAACCATTAAATGATATGGCTAATTCTGAATATGGTCAACAAGTCAGTTTATTCGGCCAGGATGAAAAAGAGTTGGGATCGCTTATTGACACTTTAGCTAACTTAGTATGTAGAGTAAACTTGAATAGCTCTTGTCAAAGAGGTCCAGATGTATATCCATTTACAGGAAGAAAAAATTCTGCAGTAGGAACATTAAGCGTGTTTGATGCATTACGATCTTTTTCCATTCGAACTTTTGTAGCTTCCAAGGATAATGAATACAATAATCAAATCCTCAATAATTTATTAAACTCTGATCATTCCAATTTTATAAACACTGAATATTTATTATAAATTCGTGGCGTTCTATGAAACCCACACTTTTAATATTAGCCGCTGGAATGGGGAGTCGTTATGGTGGCTTAAAACAGATTGACGGAATTGGACCCAATCAAGAACCTATTATTGAATATTCAATTTATGACGCTATAAAAGCGGGTTTTGGTAAGATTGTATTCGTAATTAGGAAAGAATTTGAAATTGCTTTTAGAGAACGTTTTGATACATTTTCTGAAAGAATTCAAATTGAATATGTTTTTCAGCCGGTAAACGTAGATGTCGAAGGCCTAAACCTAATACAAAGAGAGAAGCCATGGGGAACATCACACGCGGTATTAGTGGCGAAAGAGGTGGTTAAAGAACCATTTGCGGTGATAAATGCTGATGACTACTACGGCACAAATTCATTTCAACTTATGGCAGATTTTTTAATCAATTCGTGCACTGAAAATCGCATGTCTATGATTGGATATACGCTTAAAAACACATTATCTGATCATGGCACCGTTAATCGTGGAGTTTGCAAAGTAGATGAAGAAAATAATCTGGTAGAAGTCAATGAACGAATTAAATTGGCCATGAAAAATGGAGTAGTAAAATACAATATAGGCAGTGATGTACCTGAAGGCGAAGAAGATCCGTTATCTAGTGTATCCATGAACTACTGGGGATTTCATCCATCTATATTTAAGCATATCGAAGATGGATTATTTCAATTCATGAAAAATAACTCATCTAATCCTACTGCAGAATACTATATTCCAGACATTGTTACCCAGTTAATACAGGCTAACGATTCTGTTTTTAATGTCATACCTACAGAGGATAATTGGTTTGGCGTTACATACAAGGAGGATAAGCAAATGGCTGTAGACACTATAAATTCCCATATTTTAAACGGTATTTACCCAAGTAACTTGTGGAGTTAAGTATAGCTCAACATGTTTTTTCTAACTACATTGATGCTGCCCAGGTAATTGATTACAGCGTTATAAATAATGGGTTAATCAATAAAACATACAAATTAGACACATCCCAGGGCATCTATATATTGCAGGAGATTAATCAAAACGTGTTCAACGAACCAGAACTTGCTCTTGAAAATATTAAAAGGGTGTCTTCGTGGCTTAAGGAACACGAATTTAACTACGCCTTTCCAACCCCTATACATTTTACGTATAAGTTCTTCTTTGATAAATTGTGGAGATTATTGCCATATATTAACGCTACATCCTATGATGAGATTAAGAACAAAAAAATGGTTTCAAATGCCACGGTTTGTATAGCAGATTTCTATCGTATTTTAGATCAGTTTCCCGTTCAAGATTTAAACATTACTATTCCTCATTTTCATCATGGTCAATATTATATAGATGAATTTCATAAAGCCCTTAATCATTGCAGTCTTGAAAGAAAAACACAAGCAACTCAAGAGATCAATCATATTAAACATGCTTTAGATGAATTGGCTTTTTTTGATGAGTTAGTGCGTCAGCTTCCTAATCGAGTAGTCCACTTTGACACTAAGATTAGCAACTTTCTGTTTGACGAGGATTTTAACGTAAAAGCATTAATTGACTTAGATACATTAATGCCGGGTTCCATCCTTTCGGATGTTGGGGACATGATTCGTACTTATTCCAACAAGCTAGGAGAGGAGTCAACGGATTTTGATCGGATCAAATCTGACCCTGAAACTGTAGAAACCATAGTCGATTCTATATTACAACACACTCAGCTTACCGATTTAGAAAAAAACCACTTATTTTTTGCGGGGAAAGCCATCACATTAATGCAAAGTATTCGTTTTTTAACAGACTTTTTAAAAGGAGATGTTTATTATGCCATCAACCATCCATTTCATAATTTAAATAGGGCAAAAAACCAATTCATACTTTACGATTCCATGAATTAAGACAAACTAATGGAAGCTGATTTATTTTTCTTCGTTAAATTAGGTTTATGATAAACAGATTATTGTGTTTTTTATTCATTCACTTCTGCTTGTTGCAGTGCTTAATGGCTCAGGACATCAAGTTTTTCAATCAAAGACCCATTAAAAATATATTTATTGGTATTGGTGGAGACGGAGGAATAGGGTCTATTAATCAAGAGAAATTAAGATTGATGTCATTTGATTTACTCATGATTCAAAAGATTGGCCTAGGCTATAGTAAACAATGGTATAACGACAGCATTTATGGTAATTTTATTTCCATTCCTGCTAACCTAACATTTGCTATTGGAAAGCGTAATCATATGTTTGAAGTAGGTGTCGGTTCTACTATATTTTTAAATTTAAAAGACCCCACTTACCAGGTATGTCTTTATCCAATTTTTGGTTATCGAATTCAGCCTTTAAAGTCAAAGAAAGTGTTTTTCAGAATGTGTATTATAATTCCAACTACTCTGAGCTCTGAGTCCTACTTTACCATTAAAAACACTAACACCATATTTACGCCTGTTTCCATCGGTATAGGACGTAGTTTTTAATTAGTCTTTGGGTTCTCCTTCCTTCCACTCTCCTTTGTGACTAATATCTCCGTTTTTTAGGGTTAAAGTACCTTGTCCATTTCGTTTTCCTTGTTTCCAACCACCGTCATATAAATCTCCATTTTCATAAATCATAACACCCTGCCCACTTTTTTTGCCGTTTTTCCACTCTCCAATATATTTATCCCCGTTTGAATAGGACATAATTCCTTGACCGTTGGCTTTATCAAATTGGTATTCTCCATTGTATTTATCTCCATTTTTCCATGAGAAAACACCTTTTCCATGTCTTAATCCATTGACAAAATCACCTTCATAACTGTACCCACTGTCCCAAATATATTTCCCCTTTCCATTTTCTATTCCATGTAACCATTGCCCTTCATAATGCTGACCAAATGGATAGGTATAAATTCCATAACCATGAGGTTCTCCGTTCATGTACTCACCTTCATATGTTTCTCCATTTTGAGCCACAAAAACTCCTTTTCCATGGTATTTTCCATTTAAAAATGAACCTTCGTAAGAGTCTCCTTTTTCACTTTTACTAATTCCATTCCCATTGTCACAATTTCCGCTTTCACAATGCATTTTGTTCTTGATTTCTTCTCCTAAAAATTGATTGTTTTCCCATAAGCCAATCAATTCATTCCCATTGGTTTTAACATACAATCCTTGACCATTTCTTAAGCCATTTTTAAACGTACCCATGTATTGATCTCCGTTGGCAAAGTAGTATTTACCTTGCCCATGCATCACTCCATCTTTCCATCCACCATGATATTTATCACCCCAGCTCATTGTGTACACACCATATCCATTTTCACAATCTCCAGTTTGACATTGACTGTTGGCATGGAAATAGGATGAAAATAAAATCAACATCCAGCCTAATTTTACGGTAATTAGTTTTTTCATGCTGCAAAAGTAGAATATAGTTTGAATTATTAAAATCACTAATTTCATAGTGATGAGATGTGTAATTATATATTTCATGTTGCTTTTATCATGTGAATTTTCTATTGCGCAAATCAAAATGAACATTGATTTTCAACATTGTAAACAAAGCCATTTTCAAGAATTTTTAGACACCAATACTTGGGATAAGAATGACCGTCTATACAATGTATCATGTCCAAGAGTCTATTTTTACAAAGCAAAAAACAGTAACACTAAAAAATCGGTTATAATATGCCCAGGAGGAGGGTTTAAGTTTTTAGCTATAAATCAAGAAGGTAGAGAATTAGCTGAAAAGCTCGCTTATAACGGTATAAATTCATTTGTTTTTTACTATAAAACTCATCCAATCGCTCAAAAAAATTTAAATAAGGAATATACAGTCTTGAGAGAGAAGTTATTGTCTACTGCTTCTCTAGATTTGCAGCGAATTATATATCATCTAAGGAGAAAAAGTAAAGACTTGCAGATTAATGCTAATGACATTGGATTAATTGGTTTTTCAGCGGGCGGATCTTTAGCAGTTGAAACCGTTTTAAGCTCTAGTATTTCG